>CAXTUM010000368.1:0-3881 GCA_964247205.1 uncultured Beijerinckiaceae bacterium | reverse complement strand
TTCGTTACTGGGCCAGGCACCGAAAGGCCGCTCGACGCGGTAGTGACGGTCGCCGAGCGCCACCACAAGATCATGCTGCCCGGGCATCAGCTCCTCGCCTCGAAGGGATGGGTTGCAATCCAGTGCTTCGCGATGTCCAGCCGTCCCGTCACCCAGACATCCGGCTTCGACTGCACATAGTCGAGAAACCGGGCGAGACCCGCCGAGCGCGCCGGGTGCCCAATGAGCCGCATATGGAGACCAACGGACATCATCTTGGGTTGCGTCCTGCCCTCTTCATAAAGCACGTCGAATGCGTCCTTGTGGAACTCGAAGTAATCGGCGGAGGTGCCGAATGTGCCATTGGCGCATTTTGCATCGTTGTTGACCAGCGAATAGGGCAGGACGAGATGCGGCTTGCCGGAGACGACCGTCCAGTAAGGCAATTCATCGTCATAGGCGTCCGAATCATAGAGGAAGCCACCCTCCTCCACGATCAGCCGCCGCGTGTTCACGCTTGGCCCATAGCGGCAATACCAGCCCAGCGGTCGCGCGCCGACGGTTTCCCGCAAGGATTCGATGGCGAGCCGGATATGCTCGCGCTCCTCCGCTTCCGAAAGGAGGTAGTGCTTCACCCAGCGCCAGCCATGGCAACAAACGTCGAAGCCGGAGTCACGAATGGCTTTTGCGGCGGGCGGATTGCGGGCAATGGCGAGTGCGCAGCCATAGACGGTCATGGGCAAACCGCGCTCCTGGAACAGCTTCATCAGCCGCCAGAAGCCAACGCGGCTGCCGTAGGCGAACATGCCTTCGCCCGCCAGGTCCCGGCCCTTGACGCCAGGATCGAGGCCGTTGGCCTCCGTCAGGCCAAGTTCGGTGAAGCCTTCGCCATCCTGGATGGATGGCTCGGAGCCTTCCTCGTAGTTCATGACGAAGTTGATCGCGATCCGCGCCCCACCTGGCCACCTGGGATCCGGCGGGGCGTTCGCATAGCCGATCAGATCGCGTTCATTGTCTGTCATCGCCAAACTCTCCGTCGTACTACCCGACCATTCGTCGAGTCAGACCGACAAAACGGTCCATAATGATCATGAAGATGAGAATGAACGCGATCAACACGCCGGAAACGGCGGCGACGCGCACATCGAGAGTCGATTCCATCATGCCCCACATGCGGATCGGCAGCATTGACGTGCGGGCGTTCGACAGGAACAGCGACACCGGCACATTGTCGATTGAGGCGATGAAGGCGAGGAATGCGCCCGCCGCGATGCCGGGCGCAATGATCGGCAGCGTAATGCGCCGGAAGGTGTAGAAACGGCCGGCGCCAAGGCTGGCTGCACTCTCCAGCAGCGTCGGATCGAGTTGAGTGAGGCTGGCAAGCGTGGTCCGAAACACGAAGGGCGCAATCACCACGAGATGGCCGAGAACCAGATGAAACAGCGACGGCCGGAAGCCGAGCAACGCGAAGAGCATGAGCGTCGCCAGTCCGTAGGCCAGCGTCGGCAGGATCAGAGGCGACAGGAAGCTTGCCTCCAGCGCGCGGGCCGAGGGCCGGTCGACACGGGCGATGGAGAGCGCCGCCATCACCGCCATCAGCGTGCCGAGGCCAGTTGCGACTGAGGCGACCCAGAGCGTGTTGCCGGCGGCGGTGTGAATATGCGCTGATCGCGTCCGGTCGAAAAGCTCGACATACCAGCGCAGGGACAGATCGGGCGGCGGAAACTTGAGCGCGGCCGAGGTGGTGAAGGACGTGATGAGAACGATCAGCACCGGCCCGACGAGGATGACCAGGGCCAGAAGTGCAAGCGCGCCCACGACGACCGCATAGCTCATGTCTGAGGGCGTGGTGCGCTGGGCCATGGTTCACCGTGTCCGCGCGACGCGCTCAAGCGCGCCGAAAAGGGAGATGGCGGCCAGAACCGCGACGAGCAGGGTTACGGCGGCTACCGCCGCAAACGGCCAGTTGTAAACGACCATTGCCTGCTGCCAGATGAGTGCAGGCAGATAGACGAGGCTAGCGCCACCAATCACCGATTGGGAAATGAATGCTGTGCAGGCTGATGCGAAAACGAGCGTTGCGCCGGCAATCCAGCCCGGGATCGAAAGCGGCATGATCACGCGGAAGAACGTGCGCCAGCGCGATGCGCCAAGCGCCCGGGAGGCATCCACAAGGTTCGGATCGATCTGGCGCATCACCGTCAGCAGCGGCAGCAGCATCAGCGGCATCTCAATCTGGGTCAGCGCCATCACCAGGCCAAGCTCACTCTGCAGGAGCTTCAAGGGTGTCGATGTCAGCCCGAGCGCGATGAGCGTATTGTTGATGACACCTTCCCGGGCAAGGATGACAATCCAGGCGAAAGTCCGGATCACCACCGATGTCAGCAGCGGCAGCAGGATGACGAAAATCAGCACCTTCTGCGCCCTTGGCCCCGCGGCGCAGAACACCAGCGCCAGCGGATAGGCCAGCAATGTGGTGGCCGCCACGGTCATCAGCCCCAGCCGCAGCGTGTCGACAACCACGCCGCGATAGAACGCATCACCCCAGAAGCGCTGCCAGCTGGCCAGACCAGGCTTGGCAAGTTCGCTATCCTCGAAGAAGCTGATGCCGAGCAACAGCAGCAGCGGCCCAGCAAACAGGCCGAGATAGACAAGCCCCAGGGGCGTGGCGAGGCGCCAATCGACACCTTCGCCTTCCACCCGCGCAACCAACGCCGAAACTGAAGACGCCATGGTTTACTTCGTGATCTCCTTGTTGAACCGCTCGATCCAGGCAGCGCGGTTCGGATTGATCACCGACCAGTCGTGGGTGACCATCTTGGCGAGTTCATCCAACGACTTGATTTCCAGATTGTCGGACAGCTTCACGTCCTTGTTCACCGGGATCATGTTGTAGGGAGAGAGTTGCAGCTTCGACTGCGCCTCCGCCGAGATCGCGGCATCGATGTACTTGTAGGCGTTCGCGATGTTGTCGGCACCCTTCACGATATGCAGGGTTGTTGTGAAGGTGATGGCCCCGCTCTCAGGCGCGAGGAACGCGATATCGACACCCCTGCCCTTCAACGTCGCGACATTGTTGGTGTTGGTATACATGATGTCGATCTGTCCTTGCTGGAACAGGCCGGGCAATGCGGCCGGCGTGGCGACGGCGGCCACCTTCGGCAGGGCCTTTTTCAGTTCTTCGAAAATCGGCTCCACATTGGTGATGGAGCCGCCGAAGGCCTTGGCCATCTCGATCAGCGCGACAGTGCCGAAGGTTGTCTGGAAGCCGGTGAGGCCCAGACGCTCCACATACGGCGACTTGAAAAGGTCGGCCCAAGTCTTGGGCGGGTTCGGAAACTTCTTCGGATTGTAGCAGATGCCCACCATCTGGGCATTCACGGTCGCACCGTGGGACGTCACCATGCCGGCGGGCAGCTTCGAGGCATTTGGCAGCTTGGATGCGTCAATGGGCTCGAACAGGCCCGCCGCCTGCGCGGCGGCCGCTGGGCCGGGGTCGAGCACGAAGCAATCGAACGGCGGCACGCCGCGAGCGGCGCGGGCCTTGGCGACCTGATCGACAGCGAAGAGCGGATCAAAGGCAATGTCCACGCCATGGCTGGCCTTGAGCAGCGGCGCGACGATGGCGCGGTACGCCTCATCCCATGTGCCGGGGTAGATCGCAGCGGTCACCGATCCCGAGGCATGCGCCACGCCCGGCAACAGCGGCGTGGCCGACAAGGCACCGAGGCCTATCAGCGCGGATCGACGGGAGATGAGATCAGACTTGGTCATGGTGGTTCTCCTGGGGCTATCGGCATATCGAGACATTCACGGACGGGGAAACAGTGCCGGGCGGGCATTTGCGGCCAGGCCGCACCATGCTGGTCCACCGGTCGAAAGGGATGCGCCGGGAACGCGCG
>CAXTUM010000367.1:0-3882 GCA_964247205.1 uncultured Beijerinckiaceae bacterium | reverse complement strand
GCCTTCCTCGCCTGGCTTCCACATCGTCGCCATTTCCGCCGCCCAGTCAGGTTTGGTTGGCCTGAGTGCGAGACTGTCAAGACTGACAGGCCGGATCGCGGTATCAGCGGGTAAAATCGCCGGGCGGATCGCATCTGGAGCGGGCAGCGGAGCAGCAGGCTCGCCGCGCTCGCGGGCGGCGCGCCAGTACGGCGTGAACACCTTCATCGGTGTCCCCGCCTTGCTCTGCACTTCCCACGGCTCACGCAGGAGGTGGCTGTTGAAACTGCGCGCTTCGATGCCCGTTGCTTTCAACTGATCCTTGATTGCGCCATCCAGCGACCGCTCCGCCTCGCCGTAGCGCCGGTTCCAGTAGACTGCGGTGGCTTTGCTGGCCTTCACCAGTGCGGCAATCACGGCATCGGACTTGCCGCTGAAAAGACGCAGAACGCCACCTTTGGCTTCCAGCGAGCGCCCCAGCGCCTGCAAGGACCCATGCAGCCACCACCGCGCTGCGCCACCGAGCGTCCGGATATCCGGTGTCTCATCATCAAGCACGAAAACAGCCAGAACCGGCCTGCCGCTTGCCACGGCTTCTGTGAGGGCGGGATTGTCGGCAAGGCGCAGGTCGTCCCTGAACCAGACAACCACCGTTTCTTCGGACGGCGGCGTGCCGTCGACCATGTCTTGCATATCCGCACCGGTTCCCGTTTTGATCATGATTACGCTGGCGGAGCGCACACGGATTGTCATACCGGGTGGAAAAACCACGCCTGCGGCAAAAAAATCACGGGATTTCAGAAGGTTGGCTCCCCGGGCAGGATTCGAACCTGCGACCAATCGATTAACAGTCGATTGCTCTACCGCTGAGCTACCGAGGAATGCCGTCGGCCTATAGCAGGCTTCGCGCGTGTTGCAAGCGTTTGGCACCCGCAAAATCGCGTTGAACGTAGCACGACCACGGTTGCGCGTCTGCCCCGCCTGTGGCTATAGGGGCGCGTGGCGGCAACGCTGCGCCAGATGGTGGCCTCGTGGCGGAATGGTTACGCAGAGGACTGCAAATCCTTGCATCCCGGTTCGATTCCGGGCGAGGCCTCCAATCTCTGGCGCCAAGTGTTGCCCTGGTGCAAAAGCGTTGATTTCGTCAGCCGCTGTGGGGAATTTCCGATCCATGAGTGATTTTGCCGCGGCACGCCGGAATATGGTCGATACTCAGCTGCGCACCTATGATGTGAACAGCAAGCGATTGCTGGATGCGGTCGAGGGCGTGGGCCGCGAGCATTATGTTCCTGCCGATGTTGCAAGCCTAGCCTATGCGGATCAACCGTTGATGGTGACTGCCGGTGCAGGCGAGACGCGCTCGCTGTTGCAGCCCATGGTTCTCGCCCGCATGATCCAGTCTGCGGATATCCAGTCAGGCGAAAAGGCTTTGTGCGTAGGTGGTGGTACAGGATATGGTGCCGCCGTAATGACAGCGATGGGCGCCTCCGTCACCTTGCTGGAAGCCAGCGAAGGCATTGCTGCTCTGGCGCGACGCTGTCTGCTGGCGGATGAAGTTGATTCCGTCGCTGTTGTGACGGGCGATCTGACTCGGCCGGCGGAGTCGAAAAAATATGACGTGATTTTGGTAGAAGGTGCGATTGAGACGGACCCGGCTGGCCTTCTGGCTGCTCTCGCCGACGGTGGGCGTCTTGTCGCGGTGATGGGTAAAGGCCGCGCAGGTCGCGTGGTTGTCTTCCAGCGCACTGGCGAGACCGTGGGAAGCCGGAATATCTTTGATGCTTCAGCAACTTCGCTCGGTGGCTTCCAGCCGGAAGCGGGTTTCAGGTTCTGATTTCCCGCTGTCGTATTTTTGCGCCACCACACGGAAATCTGGCGGGCAGGAGCGCACGATGGGTCAGCCTTGTTAATCACATATTTACCATTTCCAGAGTCCGGGCTATCCGGTTAATCACTTTGCGGCTTTGTCGCGGCATAGTTTGGCAAGGATATCGAGCGGGTGCAGGTGTTGAACGCGAGAGTATTATTGGCAGGGGCGGCGCTTGGCTGCCTCTTCTGCGTTGCGCCTGCTTCTGCTCAGGAGACTTTGTCAGGCGCCTTGGCGCGAGCCTATGGCGGCACTCCGGAATTGAATGCGCAGCGCGCCAATGTGCGCGCCATCGACGAACTGGTTCCTCAGGCTCTGGCCGGATACCGTCCGAGAATCACCGGCACCGCAGATGCCGGACGCATCCACAGCGAAACGATCAACCCGGCGTTTTCGAGCACAACTGGAACGCGCACTGGCAGAAAAACCCACGCGAATGACACGTTTTCAGCCCGTGGCGTGGGCGTTCAGGTAGACCAGACGTTGTTCAACGGCTTCCGCACTGAAAATTCGACACGTGCCGCCGAGTCGCAGATACTCGGCGCCCGCGAGACGCTCCGCAACACCGAGCAGAACGTCCTTCTGAATGCTGCCACGGCTTACATGAATGTGCTGCGGGACACGGCCCTGCTGAACTTGCAACGGAACAACGTCGAGGTTCTGGAAGAGCAGTTGCGCCAGACCCGTGACCGTTTCCGTGTGGGTGAAGTCACCCGCACCGATGTCGCCCAGTCCGAATCGCGGTTGGCGCTTGCCCGTTCGCAGGCCAGCGCAGCCGAGGGCAACCTCAAGGCCAGCATCGCGACCTATCGCCAGCGCGTCGGGGTCGAACCCAAGAGACTGAGCCCGGCCCAGTCGATCGAAGCCATCATTCCGAAGTCGATTGATGTGGCCGTGCAGAATGCGCTCAGCAACCATCCTGCGATTATCGCCTCGCTTCATGGCGTGGATTCGCAGCAGCTTCAGGTTAAGGTCGTTGAATCGGAGCTCTATCCGACCGTTTCGCTTCAAGGAAACCTGTCCAAGCGCTGGGAGAGTAACTCCAGCGACAGCGAAGCCTACAGTGCCTCGGTAATTGCCCGTCTGTCCGTGCCGATCTACGAAGGCGGCCAGGTCTATTCCCGCGTGCGTCAGGCCAAGGAAACACTGGGTGAGCGCCGCATACAGGTCGATCAGCAGCGCGACGTCGTCCGGCAGGCCGTTGTTGCGTCCTGGAGCGGTCTTCAGTCTGCGAAGGCGCAGATCATTGCCTCACAGGCGCAGGTGGCAGCCTCCGAAATTGCTCTTGCGGGTGTGCGCGAGGAAGCCAAGGTGGGCCAGCGCACCACGCTGGATGTGTTGAACTCCCAGCAGGAACTCCTGGTTGCCCGCTCCAATCTCGTGACGGCGCAGCGCGATCGGGTGGTTGCATCCTACAACGTGCTGGCCTCGATTGGAAAACTGTCCGCGCAGGCACTGTCGCTGAAAACCGCTACTTACAGTCCCAAGATCCATTATGATCAGGTCCGCGACAAGTGGATAGGCACCACGACACCTGACGGGCGCTGATTTTCGGTCTCAGTTCTCCGTGGGTAACCGGCTGATCCGCCCTCGGGCGTGTTGCGAGCAACCGCTGCACTGATCTATCCTGATATGAGATGCGCGGTTGATTCGTCGGCCCGGCGTCGGTCCTTGTGAGAGAGTTGTCATGTCAGCCGCGCAGCCGAAACCCTCTGAACCCTCGATGGAAGAGATTCTGGCGTCAATCCGCCGGATCATTTCGGATGATCAGGCTGCAAAGCCTGCTGCTGCGGCACCTCAGCCCCAGCCAGCGCCGATGCCGCTTCCTGCTGCCCCGCAGCCTGTTGCCCCAAAACCTGCTCCTTTGCCGATGGATGACGAAGAGGTCATGGATCTCGCGCCAAGGCCAGCCAGAAAACCCGAACCGCATTTCATCACGGATGATCCGGTGGAGAATGATCTCTCCTTCCATGATCCTGTGCCCGCACCCGCCGTGGATACGCCCAAGGGGCAGGGCGACATCGATTCTCTGATGG
>CAXTUM010000366.1:0-3893 GCA_964247205.1 uncultured Beijerinckiaceae bacterium | reverse complement strand
GACCGGCTCAAGGGCACCAACCCCGGCAACGTCGCCTTCACCACCGTGCCGCTCAAGAGCCTCGATGCTCTGGCGCGTGCGCAATCCAGCGCGTCCCCGGCATTTCAAGCGGCATTTGGAGGGACGCCAAGTCCATGGTGCTATCTTTATGTCCGTACCGGCAGCAAGATGTGGCAGACCCGCATGTTTGCTCCGACTGACGGAATTGTCGAAGACCCGGCGACAGGTGCGGCAGCAGCGGCCTTTGCGGGCGCTCTCATGGCTTTCGAGAAGCCCGGCGATGGCCGCGACCAGCAGCATATCATCATGCAAGGCGTCGAGATGGGCCGCCCGTCCGAGATCGTGCTGACGCTGGATGTCGAGCGCGGCAACTTGCGGGAGGCGACGATTGGCGGCGGTGCGGTGATTGTCTCCGAAGGAACGATCAACCTGTGAGCAGTGCTGGAGCGCAGATCACGCCTCTTGTGCGTGTTGATGCCCGGCTGGAGTCAGCGGAATGGGATTTTGCACATAACCAGCGCGCCGACATCGCGGCTCACTGGGCAGATCAGGTCACAGCCAAGCCGAAGATGTTCAACGGCACCGTCTTGATGCAGCACCGCTGGACGCTTGAGGACGGGGTCTATTCCACAGCTTATACCCCGGTCGATTTTGCCAGTTTCCTCTCTTGGATACACTTCGGCCAACCCGGAAGTCCTCGCCGCAACGGCTTCGCGATGGCAGCGTTGCAAGGCAGTGACGGTGCGTTTCTTTTGGGCGTCATGGGCGATCACACGGCAAATGCAGGCAAGATCTACTTTCCCGGCGGCACGCCTGACATGAACGACGTGACGCCGGATGGCAGGGTCGATCTGGCGGGCAGTCTGCAGCGGGAATTGTTCGAGGAAACCGGATTGCAGCCGGACGAAGTTGTGATCACTGACAGCTGGGTGCTCGTCACCGAGACCTACCGCGCCGCGTTCCTGAAACCGGCCCGGCTGATCTATGACGCAAACACGGCACGCAAGCTTCTGCTGCAGCGTCTGGCCACGCATACCGATCAGGAACTGGCGGATTTCGCCATCGTCCGCTCGCCCGCCGATATCAACGAGGCGAAGACACCGGAATTCGCGGCGGCTTACATGCGCTGGGTTTTCGCGGGCTCTGAAATGACCTGACGGGAGTCAGTTCTGCCTGACAATCCGATCTGCAGACTTTCCGTCAACAGCGGTTCGGTGCCTAGCCCGGACAAGGGCCGCCGCGATGCCGCTACCAATGGCATCCCGAGTTTGCGTTCCACCGCACCTGCAATGGCAGCCTCAATGGCGGGCTCAGCAGCTGACGGCCCCAGGATCCACCACAGGAACGCCTTCTCGCGGCCTTTGAGGACAATGGCTCCGGCCTGAACCGCAGACGTATCAATCATGGCCATCATGATCTGTCCGCGAAGCGCAAAACCCCGCGTCGCGGCCCGCAGGAAAGCCACCCACCGTGGATTGCCGAGGATCGACAGCCGCTTGTCGCTTTGCGCGTCACTGTCCATGCACAGCAGGGTCTCTACCGTCATACGCATCTCTGCTGGTTCGCTCACCATTCTGACAGCCTTCGAGCCCGCTTGCAGCGACTTCGGTCGAAAATCGAAGCCGTATGTATGCGCTGGATTGCGATATCTTTGCACCGGCAGCCCGATCAGCATCGCCTGGTCAGTCAGCATCGCCTGCGTTGCGCCATTCGCCGGGATGGAATGGACATCGACGCTGGCGAGCCGGGGGCGGCGCTGCTGCAACCACCTGAAAAAGGCTGCAACGGCCCGTTCTGCCAGCACAGCGTCTCCCGAGAGCAGGGGAGAGCCGATGGGCTGCAGCGTATGGGTCCACATCGCCGCACGGCTTTGGGCGAGCCAGCCTGCTCCGAAATCGCGTGTCCGGGGAACGAGGGGAAAGAGCCCTGTCAGGGTCCGCATGCCATCGTGTTCCTCCCATGCGAGAGCAAGCGTCGTGCCGCTGTCATCAATCAGATGGCTGCGCGCGGGGATCATGAAATCGGGTGACAGGAACGGGTTATCCTCAAGCGCCGTGGCAGCCAGTGCGCGCCAGTCCGGCAGGATGCTCTCGCATTGCGCCAGCGAAAGGGCAGTGATGGTGCAGCGGCTGTCAGCCGGGGGCACAGGCGCCAGCAAAGTCAGCGGCTCATCCGGCGTAACCAGAAAGCTGTCGGTCTCACGCATGCCCTGTCCCCGATCACAACATTCTGGATCATTTTGGCGCAGGATGCGCCACAGGATGACCCGGATCAGTGCAGGGGAGTTCCCTGTACCCGATCCTCAATGTTCAGGGATCAAGATCCATGCCGCGGCGGCGGGGAGGGGCTGCGGTGATGGTCAGCCGGCCATGGCTTTGCAGGGTAATGATGCGGTCCGCGATGCTGCGGCGCAGGCGGATGTTCCGTTGGTGCGCACCATCGATGGCATCCAGCAATGTTTCGAGCCGTTCGAGCTTCAGCGGAGCATCGCTGGCCTTGCTGCTTTCCAGCAATGCCTCAAGCACGCGGAGGCGGATTTCCTGTGGTGCAGATGCAATCACAGCCCAGTCGATCTGCATGACACAATCCGTTGTTCTGAGGCCTGCTGCCTGCATCGCGGCACATGTTGCTGCCGCAAGCGCCTCATCCGCCCGTGCCGCCCGTGCCGCGAGCCGGTTCAGCCGTTCCATCGTCAGGCCTTCCGCCTGCAACGCCATCATCACGCGGCGGATTCGGGTGCGTCCGAAGCGTTCATGCGCGTTGGAAGGGTCTTCCACGAACGGGATATTGCGCGCGCCGCACGTCGCTACCAGCCGGAGTTTTGGGACATTCAGCAGTGGCCGCACCTGCTGCACGCCATCCTTCAGCACCTGCGGGCGCATACCCGAAAGCCCGCCAATGCCACTTCCAGCGATCATCCGCATCAGCACTGTTTCCGCCTGATCATCCGCATGATGAGCCGTCACGAGATGACTGAAGCCAAGGTGCTTTGCGTGGTGCGTCAGCAACGCATAGCGGGCGGCACGTGCTGCTTCCTGAAGGCCGGATACAGGCTTTTCGCCCGTCCAGCGCAGCGTTGTGTGGGGGATGCCGAGATGCATGCAGAACCCGGCAGCCATCTCCGCTTCGGCAGCGGCTTCCGCCCTCAGTCCATGATCCACTGTCGCGGCCGCGAACCTGGGCCGTTGCGGCCACGCTGCAAGCAGCGCCAGCAGCGCCATTGAATCAGGCCCGCCTGATACCGCGATCAGCAAGCTGTCAGCCTCAGCCAGATGCTTCGAAAAAATTGCGGAAGCTTCCGCATCGCCGAGCGGGGGATGATCCGTCGCGGCAGGCCTCAGACTCATCCGCTGCAGCGGGCGCGCTGCAATTCGCGGGTGACACCCTGCTTGATTGCGCCGGGCGCAGCGGGATATTTCTGTCCGTGGTTGTTCAGCACGTCACAGGCCTCCTTGGTGGCGCCCAGTCCGCGCAGCGAGATGCCCAGCTTCAGTTCTGCTTCGGCGGCACGGCCGGATTTGGAATACTTCGTCGTCATATCGACGAACTGTTCCGCCGCCTCCCGCCAGCGCTGGCGCTGGAAATAGCTGTCGCCGAGCCCCATCACGGCCTCCGGCGCCAGCTTGTCATTCGGCTTCGACCGCGTGAACTCCCGGAAGGTGCCCTCAGCTGCTTCATACTCTCCGCCCTGCAACTGCTGCTTGCCCAGATCGATCTGGCCCTTGGCCGTGGTGGGCGGCGCGGTGCTGGCGGGCTGGATGCGCTGCGGGTTTAGATCCGTCGGCTGGCGCGGATCGCGCCCGATGGCATTTTCCTGCCCGGCGATGATGTGGCCCGGATTGGTCACGACATCGGTTCCCGCCTGCCGCTGCGGCCTTGGCTGTGCGCCGGAG
>CAXTUM010000365.1:0-3905 GCA_964247205.1 uncultured Beijerinckiaceae bacterium | reverse complement strand
AACTCGCCGCCAAATGGCCGATTCAGGTCAAGGACGGCCCGAACGACAAGGGCGACATGTTCGAGCGCCCGGCGCGCCCTTCGGACCGCTTTCCGTCACCATTCCCCAACACGGAAACCCAGAAGCTCGCCAACGGCGGCGCGCTGCCGCCTGATTTCTCGGTTCTCGCCAAGGCCCGCACCTACCGCGTCGGTTTCCCCGGCTTTGTCATCGATGCGCTGCCGGGCTTTACCTATCAGGAGGCGGGCGTCGATTACATCTACGCGCTTCTGGCTGAAGGTTATCTCAAGGACGGCGAGAAGCCCCCGATCCCGGTCGAGGATGGCCTGAACTACAACAGGTACATACCGGGCCAGAAAATCGCCATGGCGGCTCCGCTGGCTGACGGTCAGGTCGAGTACACCGACGGCTCGCCCCAGACCAAGGAGCAGTACGCGAAGGACGTGTCGGCGTTCATGATGTGGGCCGCCGAACCGCATCTGGAGCAGCGCAAGCAGATCGGCTTCCGTGTGATGATCTTCCTCATCGTCTTCGCCGGCCTGCTGTACTTCACCAAGAAGAAGGTCTGGGCGGATGTGAAGAGCGGCGGCGCGGCTCACGCGCACTGATTTTCGTTACTCGTGAAACGACGAAGGCCCCTCATCGGGGCCTTTTTCATTGACGGCCAATCTCAAGCTTGTTCTTTGAAGACCGGGCTGTGGAGGGCGTGATGGCAAAAGCCAGACTTGGCATTATCGGCGGATCGGGTCTCTACGACCTTCCAGGCCTCTCCGACCTGCGAGAGGAGCAGATCGCCAGCCCCTGGGGCGAACCCTCCGATGCATTGCGCTTCGGCCGCATAGGCGAAACGGAACTCGTTTTTCTGCCGCGTCATGGCCGTGGCCACCGTCTCTCGCCGTCCGGCATCAACTACCGCGCCAATATCGATGCGCTGAAGCGCGCGGGCGTCACCGATCTCGTCTGCTTCTCCGCAGTCGGTTCCTACAAGGCCGAACTGCCGCCAGGCACCTTCGTGATCATCGACCAGATCGTGGATCGGACATTTCAGCGCGAGACTTCCTTCTTCGGCAACGGCTGCGTGGCGCATGTGCCTTTCGCGCATCCCGTGGGGCCAAAGCTGGCGGCACGGGTAGAAGCGGCGCTCAGGGCAGAGAATGTGCCCCACGTGACGCGCGGCACGGCTGTGTGCATGGAAGGACCGCAGTTCTCCACAACAGCCGAGAGCCTGTCCTACAAGGCGCAGGGCTTCGATGTCATCGGCATGACCTCCATGCCCGAAGCGAAGCTCGCGCGTGAAGCCGAGATGACCTATGCCATGGTAGCTATGGTAACGGATTTCGACGCCTGGCACGCCGAGCATGACGCCGTGGATGTCGCGATGGTGGTGAAGCAGATGCATGCCAATACCGACGCGGCACGGCGTGTGGCGGCCCGCATTGCGATGGATTTTCCCAAAGAGCGCGAATCCTGTCCCCATGGTTCGCATCATGCGCTGGACGGGGCGATCATGACTGTGCCGACCGCCCGCGATCCGGCTCTGCTGAAGAAGCTGGACGCCGTAGCCGGGCGTGTGCTCAAAAGCACGTCATAGCGAACCGGGGCGGAGCATATGAACCTCAAGGACACAATCCGCACCATCAAGGATTATCCCAAGCCCGGGATTATGTTCCGTGACATCACCACATTGCTGGCCGATGCGCGCGCCTTCCGCCGCGCCATCGACGAACTGGTGCAGCCCTATGCGGGGTCAAAAATCTCGAAGGTCGCAGGCATCGAAGCGCGCGGTTTCATCCTCGGTGGTGCCGTGGCGCACCAGATGTCGGCGGGCTTCGTGCCGATCCGCAAGAAGGGCAAGCTGCCGCATGAAACGGTCAGCATCGCCTACAGCCTCGAATACGGTATCGACCAGATGGAGATGCACAAGGATGCCGTCGTGCGCGGCGAGAAGGTGGTTCTGGTGGATGATCTCATCGCCACAGGCGGCACGGCGGAGGCGGCCTGCCGGTTGCTGACCCAGATGGGCGCAGAGATCGTCGCGGCCTGTTTCATCATCGATCTGCCTGATCTTGGTGGCGCGAAGAAAATCGAGAAACTGGGCATTCCCGTCAGGGCACTGATGGCCTTCGACGGGCATTGATTGTCACCCCGAATACCCGAACGGCGCGGCAGGGTTCTCCGCCGTCTCGACCCACACACTCTTCGTCGTCGTATAGGCCCTGAGCGCCTCCAGCCCCGACGAGCGGCCGAAGCCGGATGATCCGAAGCCGCCGAACGGCGACATCACCGAGATCGCCTTGTAGCTGTTGATCCAGAAGGTTCCCGCCCGCACCGCAGCCGCCACGCGATGCGCACGCGCCACATCAGCGGTCCAGACCGCACCCGCCAGACTAAAATCGGTGTCATTCGCCAGCGCGATGGCCTCGGCTTCCGTGTCGTACGGCATCACTGATACGACAGGCCCGAAGATCTCTTCTCGCGCCACAGCCATATCCGGCGTCACGTTATCCAGAATGGTCGGCGCGTAGAAATATCCGTCGTTGATATGGGCTGGGCGACCTCCGCCAGCAATGAGATCAGCACCATCGCGAACCCCGGATTGCACAAGCGAATCAATGCGTTGCCACTGATCCGGCACGATGATCGGGCCAATCTGCGTGCGCTCGTCCATCGGATCACCCATCGGGATTTTTCCCGCTGCTGTGCACAGCATATCCACAAGCTTGCTATGAGATTGCCGCTGCACCAGCAGCCGTGACCCAGCAACGCAGGATTGTCCGGCACCGGAGAAAATCGCGGCCTGCGCTCCGAGGCTGGCACGGTTCAGATCAGCATCGTCAAAAACGATATTGGCAGATTTTCCCCCAAGTTCGAGAATGACCGGCTTGAGATTTTCGCCCGCAGTCCGCGCGATGATCCGCCCCGTGCCGACAGAACCCACAAAGACCACCAGATCAGTGCGGGCATGCGCCATGGCGGCAGCCCCTGCAGTATGACCAAACCCCGCCAATACATTGACCAGGCCCCTGGGGGCCTCCGTGCGGGCGATGAGCATGCCCAGGGCGAGCGATGAGAGCGGCGTCCATTCCGACGGCTTCAGCACTACCGCATTGCCCGCAGCAATCGCCGGTGCGATCTGCCACCCCGCCGTGAAGATGGGCGCATTCCACGGAGTGATCTGCGTCACGACGCCCAGCGGCTCGCGCCTGACATAGTTGAGATGCGACGACGGCACCGGAATGACATCGCCCTGCAGCTTGTCCGCCCAGCCCGCGTAATACTCGAACATCTCGGCGACGCGGCCCACTTCGGCGCGCGCATCGCGGATGGGTTTCCCGGTGGATCGCGTCTCGATCTCGGCCAGATCGGTCGCATGATCGCGCACGAGAGCGCCGATGGACCAGATGATGCGGCCACGTGCCGACGCCGTCAGTGCCTGCCACTGGACTTGTGCTGTTGATGCCGCAGTGAGGGCAGTTTCGGCAAAAGCGGCTCCGCTATCACGATACTCCGTGATCAGCAGGCCCGTGACCGGATCGATGAGCCGCACTGGCTCACCGCTACCGGTTACAATTTCCCCGCCGATAACGCTGCCGATCCGGCCATCCGGCAGAAAGCGCGACAGCAGTTCGGCAAGGCGCGGGTTCAAGACGTAAACCCCTCAGGTGTTCATCGACTCGAAGAAGTCGCTGTTGCCCTTGGTCTGCTTGAGCTTGTCCAGCAGGAACTCGATGGCGTCCACCGTGCCCATAGGATTGAGAATACGACGCAGCACGTACATCTTCTTGAGCGTGTCGTTGGGAACCAGGAGCTCTTCCTTGCGGGTGCCGGAGCGCGTGATGTCGATGGCCGGGAACACCCGCTTGTCCGCCACCTTGCGGTCGAGGATGATTTCCGAGTTGCCGGTG
>CAXTUM010000364.1:0-3908 GCA_964247205.1 uncultured Beijerinckiaceae bacterium | reverse complement strand
GTTGATCGGGGTTTGCCGCGCCTTCCGTTGACATCTTGGAAGGCTCAGGCACGGTTTCGCCGGAGACACTTCATCTTTCGCCAATCATATGGTTTGCAGCGCTGCGTTGACGAATCCCCCTTTCCAAATCGCCATTTGACTGTCCAATATGCATCAAGGCGCAAAACGGGGACTTCTCATCCATGACCTACGATCTGATCCTGAAGGGCGGGCATGTCATCGACCCTTCGCAGAAAATCGACGCAATCATGGATGTGGCTTTCACAGGCGGCAAGGTCGCGGCCTGCAAGCCGAACCTGACGGCCAGCCCGCTGAAGGGGCCTGCGACCGAAATCCGGGATGTTTCAGGGTATATCGTGACGCCTGGCCTCATCGACATGCACACCCATGTCTATTGGGGCGGCACGTCGCTGGGCATCGATCCCGACCAGTTTGCCCGGACCTCCGGCGTCACCACATCCGTTGACACAGGCAGCGCCGGACCGGGCAACTGGACGGGTTTCCGCAAGCACGTGATCGAGCGCTCGGAAGCGCGCATCCTGGCTTATCTGCACGTCTCGTTCGCAGGCATCTACGGGTTCTCCAAGACGGTGATGGTGGGCGAGAGCGAGGACATCCGCATGATGGCGCCGACGGAATGCGCCGAGGTGGCGGATGCCAACCGCGACCTCATCGTCGGCATCAAGGTGCGCGTGGGCAGGCATTCCTCCGGCGATCAGGGCACTGCGCCGCTCAATATGGCGTTGCAGGTGGCCGAACAGGTCGGCATGCCGCTGATGGCGCATATCGATCATCCGCCGCCATCCTATGAAGAGGTCATCGGCATGCTGCGCCCCGGCGATGTGCTGACGCATGCCTTCCGTCCGTTCCCCAATGCGCCCTGCACGGCGCAGGGCACGGTGAAGCAGGCGGTGCAGGACGCCCGCAAGCGCGGTGTGCTGTTCGACATCGGCCACGGCGGCGGCTCGTTTGCCTTCAAGACAGCGCGCGCCATGCTGGCCAACGGGTTCTATCCGGACACGATCTCCTCCGACGTGCATATCCGCTGCATTGACGGCCCGGCTTTCGATCAGGTCACGACCATGTCGAAGTTCCTGTGCATGGGCATGAGCCTCTATGACGTGGTTGCGGCCTCGACCCTCAACGCGGGCATGATGCTGCAGCGCACGGAATACGGTTCGCTCAAGCCGGGATCGCTGGGAGATGCGACCATCCTGACGGTGAAGGAGGGCAAGTTCGATTATGTCGATGTCGTGGGAGAGCATCTCATCGGTGACCGGCGGATCGTCTCTGAAGGCGTGGTGCTCAAGGGCAAGTGGTGGCATCCGAAGCGCACTGCAAAGTTCAGGAGAGTTTGAAACATGTCCGCCGAAGCCAACCTCAAGGCCCTGAACCTCGTTCTGCCCGTGATGCCAGCCCCCATCGCCAACTACGTGCGCTTCAAGCGCGTGGGCGACATGGTCTATTGCTCGGGGCAGGGCCCCAGACGCCCGGATGGCACGCAGGCGACCGGCAAGGTCGGCGCCGACGTGACCTGGGAGCAGGCCTACGAGCACGCAAAGCTGACGGGTTTGGGGCTGCTTGCGGCCATGAAGGAGGCGGCGGGCGGCGATCTCGACAGGGTGGAGGTGATCAAGGTGCTCGGCATGGTCAATGCCACGCCGGATTTCGCCGATCATCCCAAGGTGATCAACGGCTGTTCGGACCTGTTCGTGGCCGTGCTGGGCGACAAGGGCCGCCACGCGCGCTCCGCCGTGGGCATGGGCTCGCTGCCCGGCAATATCACGGTGGAGATCGAAGTGATTGTCAGAATCGCCTGAAGCCGCCTACGGCGCGGGTGTATAGGGCACTTTTGCCCCAAGCGTCTGTGTCAGGCCGTCGATCTTCAGCACCTGCTCGAAGCCGTTCTTGCGGAAGACGACTTCCATCTTGCCCAGAATCTCGCGGTCGACGTGCAGGTTGTCACCGCCGAGATTCAGGCCGGTCGGCTTGGCTTCGAACTTCAGCGCATCGACCGTGACGTTCATGTCGGTGTAATCATATCCCTCAAGCACAACGCGGTTGACGAGGGTCTTGTTCGGATCGTCGAGGCCGAAGCGGGTCTTGTTCATGTTGACCACGTCCGTGCCGTCGCCCTTGTTGAAGGTGTAGACGCCGCCGCCGCTCATATCGATCGTGTCATTGCCCTTGCCGCCGCTGACGGAAGCATAGTTACCGGTGACGACCTTGTCGTCGCCTTCGCCCGCGTCGACGCTGCCGCCGACCAGCAGCATGATATCGTCATTGCCTGCGCCGCCCTCGACAGTTGCGGCGCTCCAGGCCGAGATCGTGTCACTGCCTGCGCCGCCGCCTGCGAAACCGCCATCGCGCAGGATCAGCACATCTTCGCCATCGCCGCCATCAATGCTGGCCTGAACGCTGGCCACGATCTCGTCGTTGCCAGCACCGCCATAGGCGATCTTGGCAATGTCATCGTTCTCGGAATCCAGCGTGAACAGGGTAATGCTGTCGTTGCCATCGCCGCCGGACGCAAAGCCGTCGGAAAAGATGATGTCATCGCCCGCATCACCAGACGCCGTGCGGGCGTAGATCAGGTCATTGCCGTCGCCGCCCTCCACGATGGCGTCACCTTCGACCGCGACGAAATCATCGCCTGCGCCGGCATTGACCTTGGAGACATTGTTGCCCGCAATGAAGATCACGTCGCTGCCGTCACCGGTGTCGACGTCGATGGAGGACAGTCTTGTATCCTCGGCTGTCTGGTCGCGGGTATCCAGCACCACCGTGTCATTGGCGCTGCCCGTCACTGTCTTGACATAGAAGCCCTCGTTGTCGCTGCGCGGCGAGCCGTCGGGCACGTAGACCACGCCCGGAATGCTGCCTGCGCCCGGGTCTGACTTGTCGAGCAGCACCTGGACTGTTTCTGCGCGCAATGCCGTCTTTGTCACTGTCGTGGTCGCCGAGCCGCCAACTGCCGTTCTCAGCGGGACACCCCGCTCGAAGACATCCGGCTGGTCCTGCCTGGCGGCTGTGACCGTGATCTGGCTTGGCTTGACGCTTGTGCTTGTTCTCTTGATCAGCGCCGAGAAATCAAAACTGTCTTCATCGCTTGACAGCGATCCCGCCAGCATCGCGACCAGCGCAGCACCGGCGGTATTGCCTGATGCAGAGGATGGACGGCTGCTGTTGCGGCTTTCGGTATAGGCGAAGCGCTGCTGCATGGCTTTCAAGGCGTCCGCGATGGTTGCCGAGATATCGCTGGAGCGGCTCAGGCCCCGGGCGGTTTCAAGCGACGCTGCCGCTTCGGCTTCCACCGAAACCTTCTCGACAAAGCGGGTCAGATCGCCGGACTGAACCTGCAGGCTCGTGCGCGTGGTGGACACGGAGTTGCCTGCGGCCTGCGCGAGCTTGCTCAACGCTTCCGCATTCGGCTTCAACGAAGCCGCTGCGATCAGGGCATAGCTGCCAGCGTTGCGTGAAATCTCGACCACTTCGAGGATGACCTTGCGTAAACTGGCCAAACGCTACGCTGCGGGGATAAACAAAGCCTTTAAGGGATAGGTTAAAGGCGGAGGCATCGGCGGATTATCGGGCTTCGTCTGATAGAAACCGTGCCGAAGTGGCGTGAACTGCCCTCGGGTTGAGCGAAAGCAGGCAATTGCCCGTCTGCCGCGACAATGCTAAAACTGCTCAGTGTGCAGGTGTGCAGAAGAGGGAACCGATGACCCAACGTGCATTCTATTCCATCGACGAGACCGTGCTGACGGCCTTCAACCGCCAGATTCCACCTGCCCGGCGCAGCAAGGTTGTGGAGCACCTGATGGCGCAGCATGTGGCTGCGGCTGATGACAGCATCGCGCAGGCGGCCCGGATGATCGAGGCTGATCCATCCTATGGGGATGTCATGG
>CAXTUM010000363.1:0-3912 GCA_964247205.1 uncultured Beijerinckiaceae bacterium | reverse complement strand
CTCGCCTTGAGGCCGGTTGTGATGCGGGCCAGCGTCATCTCGGCGACGTCAGCTTCCAGTTCGATGGCCCCGTCCTTGATGATGCGGAACAGCGGATCGCCCACCGCCGTCGCAATGGAACCAATGCGCGCGGTGCGGCGGCTGATGACGCCGTCCGTCGGGGCCTTGATTTCGGTTCGCGCCCCGCGGATCAGCCACTCTCCACGCTGGGCTTCTGCCAGCGCTTTGTCGGCTTCGGCCAAACGCAGTTGTTCGCGCGATACTGAAACGCGCGCAACAGCCTGCGCCGAAGCGGCCTGCCGCTGGTCGAAGGTTTCGGCTGATGCGATGCCCTCGCTGCGCAGTGTCTGCGTGCGCTGGAACGAGGCCTGGGCCTGAACGCGGTTGGCTTCCGCTTCCACGATGCTGCTGCGCGCCGACGCGATGCTGGCTTCGGCGCGGGCGATCTGCGCTTTGTTCTGCGCCAGCGACGCATCGATCATATCGCGGGAAATGCGCGCCAGAACCTGCCCGGCTTTCACGCGGTCGCCTTCCTCCGCCAGAATCTCGGTGATCACATAGCCCTCGACCTGCACGGCCACGAGGATTTCCTCGCGCGCCACCAATGTCCCGGTCACGATCACGGTATCGGTGATGGGCTGGCGCGAAACGGTTGTCACCGTAACAGAGGGAGCTGCGCGCTCGGGTGCCTTGACCGCGTCTGCGGCAAGGCCGGGAGATACGGCAGCAAGTGCAACTGCAAAAGCAGCAGCGGGAGTGAACGAACGAAACATCATGCAACCTTCTGAACGGAACTTTGCGGCACGCCGATGGCCTGCAGCACGATGGGATAGATTATGCCAAAAGCAGCCATGGCATCGAATTCGGTGGAATTGGC
Source organism: uncultured Beijerinckiaceae bacterium (assembly GCA_964247205.1). Taxonomy (GTDB): domain Bacteria; phylum Pseudomonadota; class Alphaproteobacteria; order Rhizobiales; family Beijerinckiaceae; genus JADCCX01. The sequence continues at coordinate 3,035 of CAXTUM010000363.1, read as the reverse complement.
GCGGCGGCGGTAAATACCATCGCTGAGGATCATCATGAGCGACGCCACATCGGCGGCGGGTGTGTGCGCGCTGACGCCCTCCGTCCTGCGCCAGTGCTCGACGAATGCGGTCATGATCGCGTGAACCTCGGTGTCCATGAACCGGCAGATATCGCCGATGCGGGGATTGCGGGCACCTTCGGCCCAAAGCTCCATCATCAGCACGGCCTTCTCGCGCGGCTCCTCCACCAGATGGTGGCGGCCGATAGCCTCGAAGGTGGCGCGGGGATCGGGTGCCGATTTCAGATGCGCCATGTCGGCCATGAACCGCTCGCGGTCCCGCTCGGCCATGCCTGCCACGACATCGTCCTTGGAGGCGAAATAGCGGTAGAGATTGCCGGGGCTCATGCCGCATTCGGTGGCGACATCCTGCATTGTCGCCTTGTGGAAGCCAGTGAGCGCAAAGCAGCGCTCTGCCGCATCAAGGATGCGGTTCTTGCGGTCCTGCGGAGGCGGTACAACGGCAGTTTCGGCCAGAGACATGCGATGTCCAGTATTGAGAATGAACGCTCATTCTCGTTGAGAATAACCGTTCATTCTCATTCTGTCCAGTCCATGCACTGATGGCAACAGATCACCGGGCGTAGCTGCATTCCTTGATCAGGCGCGCAACCAGTCCGTCGAGGAACTGGCTCGTGCGCTCGTCTTTTAGCGAGCCATCATCGTTCCACGCCGCGTCGCCGCCGCCGACGGCGACCATTTCGGGGATCACAAGCGCACCCATGCCCAGTTCCAGCACTGTGCGCATCTGGGTCAAGCCGCGATAACCGCCAAGAGCGCCTGGCGAAGCGGCACCCAAGGCCGCTACCTTTCCGGCAAGACCGGTGCCCGGCGCGCTTGGCTTGGCGACAGTGGCCCAGTCCAGTGCGTTCTTGAGGGCTGGCGCATAACCCGCATTATATTCCGGCGAGGCGATGAACATGCCGTGGTTCGCATCGATCAGGTCGCGGAACTGCATGGCTGCGGCCTGATGGTGGCCGAAACCGGTGGCATCTACCAGCGGCATCGGAAAATCAGCCAGCGATATCTGTGTGACGGACGCGCCTGCGGCTTTCAGCTTCGCCGCTGTGGCCGTCGCCAAACGGGCGTTGAGCGAGCCCGCACGTGAAGAGCCGGACATGACGAGAATTTTGGGAGCGGGCATAGGGGACCTGTCTGGTGAGAGGAGCAAACCACCAAGATAGGAGCCGCCGGTCCTGATTGCACCAGCCATTCCTGCAAATCAGGCTTGCCGCAAGAGCAGCCGACGCAGCAGCTTCACGCCACCAGCCGCTCTGCGGCCTGCAAATCGACCGAAACGAGTTGGCTGACGCCGCGCTCCGCCATGGTGACGCCGAACAGCCGGTCCATCCGCGCCATGGTGATTGGATTGTGCGTGATGATGATGAAGCGCGTTTCTGTTGTCGCCACCATCTCGTCCAGCAGGGCGCAGAGGCGTTCCACGTTATGGTCATCGAGCGGCGCATCGATTTCGTCGAGCACGCAGATCGGCGACGGATTGGTCAGGAACACTGCGAAGATCAGCGCCGTTGCCGTCAGCGCCTGCTCGCCGCCGGACAGCAGCGTCAGCACGGTCGGTTTCTTGCCCGGCGGCTTGGCCAGGATTTCGAGGCCCGCCTCAAGCGGATCATCGCTCTCGATCAGCTGTAACTCGGCATCACCGCCGCCGAACAGCGTGGAAAAGAGCCGCTTGAAATGGCCGTTAACGATCTCGAACGAGGCCAGCAGGCGCTCGCGTCCCTCTGAGTTGAGCGACTGGATGCCACGCCGGAGCTTGCGGATGGCGCCGTCCAGATCCTCACGCTCCGCCGTGAGGTCCGTGCGGCGCTGTTCGGCTTCCTGCAACTCCTCGTCGGCCCTGAGATTGACTGCGCCCAGCCGCTCGCGCTCGCGCTTGAGGTTCTGCAGCCGCTCTTCGGTCTGGCGCAATGGCGGGAGGTCCTGCCCAGGCGTCAGTCCAGCCAGTTCGGTCAGGGCTGACGGGGCGACCTCAAGTGTTTCCTGAATCGCTTTCTCGACCTCTGCGACGCGGGCCTGACCTGCTTCCACCAGCGTCTCGGAACGCGCACGCGCCTCGCGAGCCGTGGACAGGTCCTGCAGCATGGTGCGGGCAGCCTTGTCCGTCTCAGCCAGTGTGGTTTCGGCTGAGGCCCGCTTGTCGGCGGCGTCCTTGCGGGAAGCTTCCGCCTGATCGATCTCGTGGATGATGGCGCGGCGGCGGACTACAAAATCGTCCGGCGCGGCTTCAAGCTGTTTCTGCTCGTCCTGCACCGACGCGACACGCCCCGCCAGTTCCGCTGCCTGCTGGGCCGCACGGGTCCTGCGCTCGCTCCAGGCCCTGATCTCGTTCAGCACCGTCCCGCGACGGGCGTTGCGCAGTTCCACCTCGCGGTCGATGGTCTGCAGCGCGGCGCGGGCTTCCGCCGCATCGGCCCGGCGCTGGGCCACCGCTGTGCGGCGCTCATTGACGATACTGGCGAGTTCAGCATCGGGCTGGAAGCCGATATGCGCCTGATCTGCTGATTTTTTCCCGATATCCGCTTCATTTTGGTTGGCGGCGAGACGCGTGCGGTTATCGGTCAGCGCCTGCAGGCGGGCAGCGCGCTCGGCATCCTTGCGCTCGGCAGCGGCCAGGATATCCCGCGCCATATCGGAGCCTTGCCGCGCCTGGCGCACGGCGTTGCGCGCGTCCTGCTCGGCGGAGGTCGCGAGGCGAACCTCCTGATTCAGCTGTTCGGCCTCAACTTTGAGCGCGGCCAGAGCCTCACGAGCGGTGGTCGCCGATGCCTCAAGTTCGCCAAGCCGGTTCTTTTCGGCCAGACGCCGCGCGGCAGGCGAGGGCGCTTCGGCGGCGGATGTGAACCCGTCCCAGCGCCAGACATCGCCCTCGCGCGATACCAGCCGCTGGCCCGGCTTGAGCAGGCGGCGCAAGGCTGAGCCCTCGCTGCGGTTGACAACGCCGATCTGTGCAAGGCGAAGGGCAAGGGCCGGTGGTG
>CAXTUM010000362.1:0-3917 GCA_964247205.1 uncultured Beijerinckiaceae bacterium | reverse complement strand
ATCGAGGACTTCAAGAAGGGCGACATGGTCAAGGCCGTGGTGCTTGATGTGGATGTCGAGAAGGAGCGCATCTCTCTCGGCGTGAAGCAGGTCACCGGTGCGGATCCGTTCGCTTCGGCGGACGACATCAAGAAGAACCAGATCGTCACCTGCGAGATCACCGCCGTCAATGACGGCGGCCTCGAGGTCAAGCTTGTCGGCACCGACCTCTCGACCTTTATCCGCCGTGCGGATCTTTCCCGTGACCGCAACGAACAGCGCCCCGAGCGCTTCGCAGCTGGCGAGAAGATCGATGCCCGCGTCATCCTGTTCGACAAGAAGGCCCGCAAGGTCCAGGTGTCGATCAAGGCGCTGGAAATCCACGAGGAGAAGGAAGCCGTGGCGCAGTACGGATCGCAGGATTCCGGCGCTTCGCTCGGCGACATCCTCGGCGCTGCGCTCAAGAACGCGACCCCGAAGAAGTAAATCTTCGGCACTGCGCCGCTTCATGCGGCGCACCATCCTTCATCCGCATGGCGCATCCGCGTCATGCGGATTTTTTGTCTGCACTATTCTGACAGGTCATGGCCATGCGCGGCATCGGGATTGATTTCGGCACCACCAACAGCGTCATCGCGCTCGCGGATGACGCTGGCGCGGTGCATGCGATGTCCTGGCCTTCCACTGAGGGGCTTACCAGCACCTACCGCACAGCACTCGCTTTCCGCGTCCAGACCATCGACGGTGTGCGCAGCACTGCGACGCGTGCGGGGCCCGCCGCCATCGCCTGGGCGCTTGATCCCGAGGGCAACCAGCGCTTTGTGCAATCCATCAAGACGCATCTGGGCTCCAGCGCCTTCCGCGAAACGCGCATCTTTGGCCAGAAATTCACGCTGGAAGGCCTGATCGCGCTGTTTCTGCGCCATCTTGTGGAGGAAGGCGTTCTACCCGATGGCGCGACATTCCCGGCGGATGTTGCCATCGCGGCAGGCCGCCCGGTGGTTTTCGCAGGAGACAGGCCCGACGAAGCGCTCGCCGTCACACGGCTCAAGGGCGCTTACCAAGCAGCAGGTTTCCGCACGCCGGAACTGGTCTTTGAACCGCTGGGTGCGGCCTACTGGTATGCGCGGAGCCAGACCCGCCCGCAAACCGTGCTCGTCGCGGATTTCGGTGGCGGCACAAGTGACTTTTCTGTCATGCGCTTCGAGCATCAGAATGGCCGCCTGATCGCGGAAGCCCTCGCGCATGACGGTGTCGGCATCGCAGGTGACACCTTCGACTACCGCATCATCGACAATGTCATCGCGCCGCAGCTCGGCAAGGACAGCCGTTACCGCTCCTTCGAGAAGCGCCTGCCGGTTCCGCAGCATTTCTTTGCGGCGTTCTCGCGCTGGCACCAGCTGTCATGGCTGAAGGATCCGAAGATTCTGGCCAGCCTCGACGCCATCACGGATGAATCGGAAGAGCCGGACAAGCTGACAGCCTTGCGCACCATCATCGATCATGATCTGGGGCTGGATCTTTATGCGGCGGTGACGGCAGCGAAGATGGAGCTGTCGTCTGAAGATGCGACCGAATTCAGGTTTGACCGGTCCGGTGTCCGTCTCGATGCGTGCATCAAACGGGCGGATTTCGAGCGCTGGATCGCAGGCGATATCGCGAAGATCAAGGCAGCGATGGAGCGCGCCATGGATTCGGCCGGGCTGAATGATTCCGCGATTGATGCGGTGTTCATGACGGGTGGCACGTCCTATGTGCCTGCGGTGAAGCGCCTGTTCACTGAGCGTTTCGGTGAACAGCGCATCCATGTCGGCAATGCCTTCCAGTCTGTCGCATCCGGTCTGGCGCTGGTGGCGCGCGACCGGGCGATGGCGTAAGCCAGTCAAGCCTTTGTTTTTATCCCTCGTCCCGCTTGTCTCCGCCACAATCCGGTGGCAGCAGTGTTCCGCTAACAGGAGTGATCCATGGCCTTTGATGCCGACAGCATGGCGGAACGCCGCCGTCTTACCCGCAAGCTCTCGCTCTGGCGGGTGCTGGCCGTTGCGGCGGGCTGTGTGGCGCTGGTTGGTCTGGCTATCGGCATTTTCGGACGCTCGATGCTCAATACCACAAGCGCGCATGTTGCCCGCGTCACTGTCAGCGGAGTGATCACGGGAGACCGTCAGACACTCCGCATCCTCGATGATGTCGGAAAATCCAAAGCTGCTGGCGTATTGCTGGTGATCGACAGCCCGGGTGGCACTGTGCCGGGATCGGAAATGCTGCACGACAGCATTCGCCGCCTTTCCGCGAAAAAGCCCGTGGTGGCAGTGGTCAACAGCCTCGCGGCATCCGGCGGATATATCGCGGCGATGGGTGCGGACCATATCGTGGCGCGTCAGACCTCCATTGTCGGTTCCATCGGCGTGATTTTCCAGATGCCGAATGTTTCGCAGCTTCTCGACAAGGTTGGCGTCAAGGTGGAAATCGTTCGCTCCACGCCGCTGAAGGCCGCCCCATCCGGCACGGAACCGACCTCGCCCGAGGCCCGCGCCGCCGTCAATGCGCTTGTTTTGGAGAGCTACGACTGGTTCAAGACAATGGTGAAGACCCGTCGCGGCCTGGATGACGCGCAACTCGCTGTTGTCACTGATGGCCGCGTATTCTCGGGCCGGCAGGCCGTTGGCCTCAAGCTGATCGACGAGGTAGGCGGCGAACGCGAGGCTTTGGCCTGGCTTGAGCGCGAAAAGGGCGTCGCCAGGGATCTGCCGATTCGCGAATGGCGCAGACGGTCCAGCTTTGAGGACTTTGGTCTCTCGGGATCGCTCGCAGGTGCAGTTCGTGGTCTGGGCCTGGCGAGACTTACCGACACGATGGAGCGCGTGGGTGGGCAGGCCGAGGCGCTTTCGCTTGACGGCTTGCTGGCGGTCTGGCAGCCTGCACTGGAAAATTGAGCAGATTCAATAGCCTGCCAGCCAAAATCTGCCAGCCGAGAGCCGCCCATGATCAAGTCAGAACTCGTCCTCAAGATCGCCGAACGCAACCCGCATCTCTATCACCGGGACGTCGAGACCATCGTCAATACGGTGCTTCTCACAATCACCGATGCGATGAAGTCCGGTGACCGGGTGGAGTTGCGCGGCTTCGGAGCCTTCTCGGCCAAGCAGCGCCGTGCCCGCACGGGACGCAACCCGCGCACCGGCGAACAGGTATCCGTGGACCAGAAGCTGGCTCCTGCCTTCAAGACGGGCAAGGATATGCGGCAACGGCTCAACGGAAAATCGCCGAAGAAGCCCTGATGCCGGGTTCAGGAACGCTGCCATGATGCGTTATCTCAAACTCCTCATCGCCTTGCCCGCAGGGGCCGCGGTCATTGGTCTTGCGGTCAACAACCGGAGTGCTGTCAAACTGGTGTACTGGCCGGAGCAGCTGGGCGGGGAACTGGCGCTCACGCTGCCGCTGTTCGCAGCCATGATGCTGGCCTTGATGACGGGCGTCGTGATCGGCGGAATGGCGACATGGCTGACGCAGGGCGGCCACCGCCGGGCGGAACGCCAGTATCGCCGTGAGGCCGAGCGCCTGAAGAGCGAAGCGGACCGGCTGAAAGCCATGCAGCCCATGCCAAGCGAGCTCGCGCTGCCCATGCTCAAGAGCCGCTGATGCGCGTTGTCTCTGCGGCGGAGATCGACGCCGCGCTCACCTTTCCAACCCTGATCAAATCCCTGCGCGATGCCTTCGCCGGTGAGATCGTGGTGCCCGTTCGTCATCACCACGCCATCGAGCGCGAGGGGCATGCGACAGCCACGCATCTGCTGATGCCGGCGTGGACAAAATTCGCGGACAACAATTTTCTGGGCGCCAAGATCGTCAATGTCTTCCCGGATAACGGCAGGAAGGGTCTGCCAAGCATCTACGGCACCTATCTGCTAATGTCGGGCGAAACCGGCGAGACGCTGGCC
>CAXTUM010000361.1:0-3919 GCA_964247205.1 uncultured Beijerinckiaceae bacterium | reverse complement strand
GACACGGTCATACCATTGAAGACCTGAAGATCGTTTCTTAGGGTCTTCCGAGGCAGCACCGACCACTCTTCGAGTGGCAACCGGTAAATGCGTACAGTGACCGTGGCAGTTTCCTGCCCGTGTTCACGAAGAGGGATTTCGATAGGCCGGCCGACGATGAGACGGCTCGTTTTTACCTCGGTTTCCAAAAAACCCACATGACGGGCCTTTGGCATGGAATAGGTCGGATCAAACGCCTCGACTCGCCTGTTGTTGATATACAGTCGAAGACCCTTAGCGATTTCGCGCCGATAAACGCGGGACATATCACGAATAGCATGCTCAACGAGAGTGCGGGCCTTCACCGAGGTCAGCCGGTCGCACTCTGGCATATGAACAATCGTTCCGGACGATCCAAGACGTTCCACTGGTTCATCGTTATGACCGATCAACACGTCTTGCTCCGAGGCGTTCGTTGGAAACGACATTGGGCGCGACAGTATATCGAGCACATCATCCGGAAGCTCGCTGAGGAGTGAAGGGTCGGGAAGCTCGACGACATTCGTACGCTCCTTGCCAATTTCCTCCACGTCGAGCGTCATGTTGTAGAATGCGCCTGGCTCCTGCCACGAATAGAGCTCCATCGTTGGGCTCATGCTCAAAGCAGCTGTCTTCATGCCCATGCCAAAACGACCGATGCCGCTCCGGTTGTTATAGTTCATCGATCCGCCGAACGAGGTTGCTACTTTAAGTACGTTCGGCGCCATTCCGCGGCCGTTGTCGTAGACGGCGGCGTCGATGACATAAGCGCCTTTCTTTCCTTCCTGCCGGAAATAGACACGAGTTTCGGTTGCTCCCGCTTGAATGGCGTTGTCGACGTGTTCACAAAGGGCGGAAGTCGTGTTGTTGTAACCGACATCGCGTAATGATGCGATGAGCGTCTGTGCAAAGAACAGGGGCACGCTTGCCCCCTCCTTCAACACACGGTTCATTACTGCGCGCCCACCCTTAGGTGCGTCCTCGGCCCAGTCGAGGACGGACTCGGGGTCACTGTTGTTTGGGGTATTCAACATTTTTTCTCTCCGTGTTTTGTGGCGCTCGGGCTCTGCCGGCGCCTGGTTCAAGCCCTCTTAGACGAGTGCTCAATCCTAAGGAGATGGGGTTCGAAGATCGTGACAATCGTGAAGACGCGAAATTGAATTCGGTGTCAAAGCGTCATGACGGCAATCAGGATGTTACTCGCATGGCGGAAATTATCGAGCTGATTGGTTATGCCGTAAGCCCATTTCTGGCCATGAAACAGATTATTGCGCAGCCGGTAAACGATGATCAGCAGCGCGGTTAAGATTGAAGCATCGTCGTCGACCATTCCGGACAACACGCTTTCGACAAGGGGGCGCCGATCGCGCGCTCGGAAATGCAGGCTATCAAATGCATGATTGAAACCGGGCTCAGTGTAATAGCGATTTCGAAAATGCAGCACCGCCGCCCGAAAAGCTGGCTGCATGGCTAACCGATTAGCAATGTGAAGACTGGCGGTGAAATTGACGATCGCGCCCACGCTGCCCTGCGTGTTTAGCCGGGTGCCTTCGTAAAGGCTCCACAAAAGCGAAAAGTCCCTTATCGCCCTTCGCTCCTGCGGTGAGAGGGCTGCATAACCAGGAACGTGATCTCTAAGCCACTTGTTTGGATCCATCCTCGCCCCTTCCCTTGCCTCTTCAAAGAAAGGATTTTTTCATGATGGGTGCAAGCCATTCTCCGGTATACGAGGATGCACCTGTACCGATACATTGACCTTTTTGTCGAGGCTACCTAGGACGACCACGAGCCGGTCGGTGGTGAAGCGGTCTAGCTTCGCCTTGCGGGTCCGGGAGAAGTCGGCCGCCGCGATGCTGGTGATGTCCTCGGCCTTCTTGGTGCTGAGCTCGCGCGCGTGCATGATGAACCGTCCCGGGTTTCGGTCCATTTATTGGATTTATCCAAATTATCCTCCAAACATGAGCATAGTGGGCTTTCTAGAAAAAATTCAGAAGGTTATACGTCACCATGATCCAAGTCGGTTGCGAATGCTATCGTCGAAAAAAGCCTTGAAGCTGACGACGTTGCTGTGGCCTGCGTACTCGGTCATTGTGTTGGATACAGATTTGAGGGCCTCTGGAACGACGAGGATGATGCCCATCGAACTCATCTCCTCAATGGCATCGCCTGCAATGCTCTCATCTAACGTCGCCAGGAACAGCTCCCGAGCCTTCATCCCGCGCTCCACCTGCTTCCAGCGTTCCCGCAACGTGGTCTTGGCGCTCAGGATGAGGCCTGCGGCCTTGCTGGATGACCTCGTCGGCGGCGTTTTCAAAAAGCGCCTCAACGAGAACATGCATCGCAGCATCATTCTGGCTTGGGGTGGCCAGCACTGGATCTACGAATACCTCTTCGCGAAGAAAGACCGCGCCAACATCGAGAATGATGAACTGGATGGATTTCGGAAGTTGGCCAGGGCCTATGCAGGGCTGACAGCGCCTCAGCTTTCTGCCCTTCTGGAGAACAAGGACCTGACGGAGATTTGCCATGACAACGAAAGCTAGGTTCAAGAGCGACGCCTTCGAGGCGATCCACGGTTCTGCATCGGCCCTTCACAGGGTTGGTGCGATCGACAAGGCAACCATGCGCGATTTTGATGCGGCAAGCCTGACAATCCCGCCCCCCATCGCACCGGCTGATATCAAACGCATTCGGGAAACGGCTAAGGTCAGCCAGCCCGTCTTTGCGCGATACCTCAACACCAGCGAAAGCACGGTCGAGAAATGGGAGACAGGTGCCAAGAAGCCAAGCGGCATGGCTCTCAGGCTGCTGATGGTAGTCCAGAAGCGCGGCCTCAAAATTCTCGCCTGATCGCGTAAGCGGCAATCTTCACCGCGCATGTCCCCGACTCCTTTGGACCTCACGGGTGCTCTGCCGCTGCGCCTCGCGGGCATCGTTCGCCTGCAGCACCCGCTCCAGGTTCGAGGACCGCTCCACGCCCATCTCGCGGCCATGCGCCTTCATGATACCCTCGGCTTCGCGGTCGGCCTTGATAGTACCGGCAAGCGCCCGAAGCTGCCCCTCCACGACCTTGCGCTCGTCGCGGGACTGGTATCGGTCGAGGCGCTCGTGGTCGCGTTCGAGCTGGTGGAAGGCCTGCACGTAGTTCTGCGCCCGCGTTGCCGGGTCCGCCTGCTGCCGCTCGGCTGGCTTGTAGCTCTGGGGCATTCCCGCCCGCTCTTTGCTCTCGTTCACCATGGCCTTGAGAATATCGATCTGTTGGTCTTTTTCATGGACCTTCGCGAACAGCGATGGATCGCGGTTGAGCGCTGATTTCAAATCACGGGTGAGCTGCGGATCGATCCGGTCCATGCCCGTGATGGAACGGTCCCATGACGCCTTGTGCTCCGCCGTCGCGGGAATCCCCATGTCCTTCATCCACGTCGCCTGGTGGTAGGCTTGCGTGTAGTTGACCACCGACGCCACCAACTCATTTGCGCTGCCGGGCTGCTGGGTCATCCCCCGGAAAGCGCTGAACGCCTTGTCGGACTGGATGGCCGCAATCCGCGCTTCGCGCTGCTGCTCGGCCGCAAATTTGAGCGCCGCGCGGTCAAGATCCTCCCGCACGCTGACGATCCGGTCCTTGGTCGTCTGCGGAACGGCGATCTCGCGCCGCTCCATGAACCGGACCTCGGCCATCGCATCGTGGATCGCGCCAAAGACCGGGTGCGTCTTGACGAGGGCCGCCTCGTGCCGGTCCTTCGGATCGTAGTCGAGCGTCGAGTCCTTCGGCCTATCGCGCGACAGGGTCTGCACGAGGCCTTCATGGGATTTCATGGTTTCGCGCGACCAGTAGAGATCGACGCCCTCGCGGTGCCGGGTCAAAGCGACATAGGCCGCATGCCGGTCCATGTGGCTGCTG
>CAXTUM010000360.1:0-3929 GCA_964247205.1 uncultured Beijerinckiaceae bacterium | reverse complement strand
GACCCCCTCCCGGCCTGGCTCCGCCAGTCCACCCTCCCCGCAAGGGGGAGGGATGAAGAGCCGCACAATCCCCCTGGAGTCCTTCTTCATCGCTTACGGCAAACAGGACCGGCAGGCAGGTGAGATTGTTGCCAGCCTGACGATCCCCAAACTCGGAACCAGCGAGCATTTCCGGTGCCTGAAAATCTCCAAGCGCTTTGACGAGGATATTTCCGCCGTCATGGGCGCGTTCAAGCTGACCATTGCAAGCGGCAAGATTTCTTCCGCCCGCATCGCGTTTGGTGGCATGGCGGCCACGCCAAAACGCGCACCTCTGGCAGAAGCCGCACTCACCGGTGCGTCGCTCGCCGACCGTACGACATGGGCCAAAGCCATCGCGGCATTGGCCGAGGATTACCAGCCCATCGATGACATGCGGGCTTCCGCGCGCTATCGGCAGGAGATGGCGAAAGCACTGCTGACCAAGGCGCTGATCGAGATCGGTGGCGGCGCGAACACCCGCATCCGTGCGCCGCAGGCGATGGAGATGTCCCATGCGTCTTGAGAGCTTCGGCATCGAGCCGCCGGTCGCGAAATATGACAAGCCGGAACATGCGCTGTCCGTTGTGCGCAAGCCGATCCCGCATGATTCGTCGGCGCTGCATGTGCAGGGTGCCGCGCCTTACATTGACGATCTGCCAGAACCGGCGGGCTGCCTGCATCTCGCCATCGGCGGGTCGCCCAAGGCGGCAGGCAAGCTTGTGTCGATGGACCTGTCGGCGGTGGAGGCTTATCCGGGTGTCGTCGCGGTTATCACTGCGAAGGATGTGCCGGGGCGGAACGATATCTCGCCCGTGGCAGGAGACGAGCCGGCTTTTGCCGACGGCGATATCCTCTTCCACCAGCAGCCGCTCTTTGCGGTGATCGCCGATACACGGGACGCTGCGCGTCGCGCTGCAAAGCTCGCCAAGATCGAGATTGCTGCCGTGAAACCTCTGGTGACAGTGGATGACGCCATCGCCGCCAACAGCATGGTCCAGCCGGATTATGCCTTCGTGCGGGGCGATGCCGGCAAGGCCATCGCGGCGGCATCGCATCAGCTTTCCGGCACCTTCCATATCGGCGGGCAGGAGCATTTCTATCTCGAAGGGCAGATTGCGCTGGCCATGCTCGGCGAGGGGCAGGACATGCATGTCATCGCGTCCACCCAGCATCCGACCGAGATTCAGCACATCGTGGCGCGGGTGCTCGGGCTGCCAGATCATGCGGTGGTGGCGGAGGTCCGGCGCATGGGCGGCGGGTTCGGCGGCAAGGAAAGCCAGGCCACGCAATGGGCGGCGATTGCTGCCTTGGCCGCGCGCAAGACCCACCGTCCCTGCAAGCTGCGGCTCGACCGGGACGATGATATGGCGATCACCGGCAAGCGCCATGATTTCAGGCTGGACTATGCCGTGGGTTTCGACAGCGATGGCCGCATCGAGGGGATCAATGCCACTTACAACGCACGATCCGGCTGCTCGCTGGACCTGACGTCAGGCGTGGTCGACCGCACCATGTTTCATGCGGACAACAGCTACTGGCTGCCGGAATTGCACATCCGCTCGCGGCGGCTGAAAACCAACACGGTGTCCAACACCGCGTTTCGCGGCTTTGGCGGCCCTCAGGGCATGCTGGGCATGGAGCGGGTGATCGACCGCATCGCTTGGGCCAGGGGGCGTGACCCGCTCGATATCCGCAAGGCCAATTTCTATGCGCCGGGAAAGGACACGACGCCCTACGGCCAGACCGTGAGCGACAACATCATCCTGCCGCTGGTGGAGACGCTGGAGCAGACAGCGGAATACCGCAAGCGAAGGAAAGAGATCGCGGCCTTCAATGCATCGAGTCCCATTCTGAAGCGGGGGCTGGCGCTGACGCCGGTCAAGTTCGGCATCTCGTTCACCCTCAGCCACCTCAATCAGGCGGGTGCGCTGGTGCATGTCTATCAGGACGGCTCCATCATGCTGAACCATGGCGGCACAGAGATGGGGCAGGGTTTGTTCCTGAAAGTGGCTCAGGTGGTCGCGGAAGAGTTCGGCGTCGGCATCGAGCGGGTGAAGATTACCTCGACGCGTACGGACAAGGTGCCCAATACGGCTCCGACCGCAGCCTCGGCGGGTTCTGATCTGAACGGCATGGCTGCGCGCAATGCGGCGCGCGTCATCAAGGAGCGGCTCACGGCTTTCGCTTCGGAGCTTTATGGTGTCGATCCGATGCGTGTGCGCTTCCGGAACGGCATGGTGTTCGTCGGTGATTTCAGCCTGCCGTTTGGTGAACTGACGAAAAAGGCCGTGCTGGCGCGGATATCGCTGTCATCGGCAGGCTTTTATCGCACACCCGACATCACCTGGGACCGGGCCAAGGCGACGGGCAATCCGTTTTATTACTTCGCTTACGGGGCCTGCTGCGCCGAGGTCGAGATTGATGTGATGACGGGTGAGAACCGCGTGGCGCGCGTCGACATCCTGCATGATGTCGGGAGGTCACTGAACCCGGCCGTTGATATCGGCCAGATCGAGGGCGGCTTCGTGCAGGGCATGGGCTGGCTGACGACGGAAGAGCTTGTCTACGACGGGGAAGGGCGGCTGCGCACACATGCACCGTCGACATACAAGATCCCCGTGGCGTCCGATATTCCGGCTGATTTCCGGGTGGCGCTCTGGGACGGCATGAACACGCGCGACACGATCTATGCGTCCAAGGCAGTGGGAGAGCCGCCGGTGATGCTGGCCATCGCCGTATTCTGCGCCTTGGCAGATGCCTGCGAAGCGGCTGACAAGGGCGCTGGTTCGCGTCTGCATGCGCCGGCAACGCCGGAAGCGGTTCTGAAGGCCGTGCAGGACTGGTGAGCGCATTTGCCTGTTTGGCAAAAGAAAGGGCGGTCAGCTGTTTCCAGCTAACCGCCCAAGTCCCGAACCATAGTGGTCCGGTATGGCTCTGGTGACCAGGATCCCCGGGGGGCTGGGGGGCTGACGAAGTCCGGAAACCCCGTCACCAGAGCCATGAGGCAACGATCACAAGATCGCTTCGCAGTGGGGCGGTGGCTGGGCCGGAATGCGGCAAAACAAAGATTTATCGGGGAGCCTGAAAAAATCTCGGCAGTATATCGATAGATTAGTCGGCTTACTTGATGACGGTGACGCGGTACCCTGCTTGCCTGTAAAGACTCACAAGTCCCATGTCGCCCGGCAGATGCAGGGCCCCGACAGCGATGAAGGCCCCGCCCTTGTCGATCAGCGGCTTTGACTTGTCACGCATGACGATATTGCGGTCATCCAGCAGTGAGCGGGTAAAGCCGGATAACTCGTTCGGATTCTGGCCGCGCAGAATCTCGCCAATGCGCGACAGCGCGGTGAGTTCACCCAGCCGGTCACGGATATAAGCCTGTGTCATGGTTTCGCGCATGTTCGCGATCTGCGCGGTGCCGCGCGCGGTTTCGATGAGGGCGATGGAGGGGTTGAACCCGCCTATCTTGCGCAGAACCGCAATCTGGTCCTCGAGTTTTTCAAGACCGACGGGGTTCCTGCCCGCCTTGGCGCCGGCCACGCCGATTTTCTCATCCACGGATATCAGTCCCAATGCCCGGCGCTCGCGCTCGCATTGCGGCGAGGACAGCGCGACGATGAGGAACCAGGTTTCGAACCTTTCCGCACGCTCGGGTGATATCCCGCGCGACTGCAGTGCGGCCTCGACCAGCGTCCGGTTTGAGCGGGGTGAGAGCCCTTCCAGCGCGTTGCCGCTGCGGGCGACACCTGCCAGGGCGATCTGCTGTGCAGCCTTGTCCTTGAGGCCAGGCGTCACGAGTTCGCTGATTTCAACCGCGACCGATGTGCTGCGGGCAATGAGCGGACGGATGCGGCTGATTTGCCGGTCGAGCCTCGGATCTGTCGAGTGCATCGTGCCGAAGAGAT
>CAXTUM010000359.1:0-3934 GCA_964247205.1 uncultured Beijerinckiaceae bacterium | reverse complement strand
AGGGTTTCCTGATGGCGCGTCTGCTGACCGATCCGAAGAAGCTCGCGCCGTGGTATAACGCCACCGGCATCACACTCTATGTGCTGGGAATGCTCATTTCCGCCTTTGCCCTGCAAGGGACGTGAGGAACAGCATGCGCATGGCCTCACCTGATATCGGCATTGCCCCACTGGGATGGCTGGGAATTATCCGTCTCGGCCTTGTCCAGACCGCGCTCGGCGCAATTGTCGTGCTTACGACATCCACGATCAACAGGGTGATGGTGGTAGAGCTTGCACTGCCCGCCGTGATTCCCGGTGCGCTGGTGGCATGGCATTATGCGCTGCAAATTCTCCGGCCCCGCTGGGGCTTCGGCACCGACAACGGACGTCGCTCCACACCCTGGATCATCGGCGGTATGGCCATTCTCGCGCTGGGCGGAGCGCTCTCCCCTGTGGCGACTGCTGTGATGAGCATCTCGTTCTGGGGAGGACTCCTGATCGGCATTCTGGCCTTCACCATGATCGGCATTGGCGTTGGAGCGGCAGGGACATCACTTCTGGTGCTGCTGGCCAAGCGCGTGCGCAAGGAACACAAGGCCTCTGCCGCGACCATCGTCTGGCTGATGATGATCGCGGGCTTCGCGGTCACGGCGATCACCGCTGGCAAGTTTCTTGATCCTTTCTCGAACCTGCGGTTGATCACTGTAACATCTGCTGTCTCGGTCATTGCGTTCTGCTTGGCATGCCTCGCGATAGCGGGCGTCGAAGGCAACGCCGTGCAATCCATATCAGAGTTGGGTGCCGCCAAGCAGAAGCAAGCATTCAAAGCCGCGCTTGCCGAGGTCTGGGGTGAGCCCAAGGCACGCATCTTCGCCATCTTCGTCTTTGTCTCCATGCTGGCGTATTCGGCCCAAGACCTGATCCTCGAACCGTTCGCGGGTGCAATTTTCGGCATGACACTGGGGTCTTCCACCAAACTGTCCGGCATCCAGCACGGCGGCGTTTTTGCAGGCATGGTGCTGGTGGCACTGGCCTGCCCCATCCTCGGCAAGGGCCGCTTCGGCTCGCCCGTGGCCTGGACCATTGGCGGCTGCATCGCTTCGGCCATCGCCATGGCCGGTTTGACTGTTGCAGGCACATTCGGACCGTCATGGCCGCTGGTCGAGAACGTCTTTCTTCTGGGCGTTTCCAACGGCGTTTATGCCGGAGCTGCCATCGGCTCAATGATGACGCTGGCCACATCCGGCAACACGGGCCGCGAAGGCACGCGCATGGGCGTCTGGGGCGCCGCGCAAGCCGTAGCCTTCGGCATAGGCGGGTTCATGGGAACTGTAGCTGTGGATATCGCGCGCTATGTGCTGGGTTCGCCGCTTCCGGCCTACGCTCTCGTATTCGGCGCGGAGGCTATTCTCTTTCTGTTTTCGGCGTTTCTCGCCCTACGCGTGGCACAACTCGATGGCGGGCTGAGCCCCGGGAAGCCGAAAGACATGATGTCCGACGACGACGTATTCTCAATGGCCGCAGGGAGATAAATCCATGACTGACCAGACACAGACCACTCAGCCGCTCGAGACCTTCGATGTCGTCGTCGTGGGCGGAGGCCCCGCTGGCGCGACCGTTGCCGCCGATCTCGCGCGCAAGGGACACGCCGTCATGCTGCTCGACCGCGACGGGCGCATCAAACCCTGCGGCGGAGCGATTCCGCCGCGCCTGATCAGGGATTTCGAAATCCCGGATCATCTGATCTGCGCCCGCATCACCTCCGCCCGCATGATCCCGCCTTCGGACAGGCATGTGGACATGCCGGTCGAGGGCAACGGCTACGTCGGCATGGTGGACCGCGACGTCTTCGACGAATTCCTCCGGGTGCGCGCGGCGGAATGGGGCTGCGACCGCCGCACGGGCAGCTTCGAGACAATCAGCCGCGACACTGATGGCACGGCGATTGTCAATTACACTCCGAAGGAAAAGGACAGCGGCGCCAAGCCTGTGGCCGTGCGCGCACGCATGGTGATCGGCGCGGACGGAGCGCTGTCACAGGTCGGCAAGCACACGATCAAAGGGGCCGACCGCATCCCCTATGTCTTCGCCTATCACGAGATCGTCCGCTCACCGCAAGGCGCTTCGAAGAGCTTCGATCCCAAGCGCTGCGATGTCTACTACGACGGTCGCTTCTCGCCCGATTTCTACTCCTGGGTGTTCCCGCATGGCGATGTCACCAGCATCGGCACGGGCAGCGCCAACAAGGGCTTCCCGCTGCGCAAGGCCATTGCCGATATCCGTGGGCATCTCGGCTTCGAGGGCTGCGAAACCATCCGCAAGGAAGGCGCTCCCATTCCGCTCAAGCCCCTGAAGCGCTGGGACAATGGGAAAGACATCATCCTCGTGGGTGATGCTGCGGGTTGCGTGGCGCCGGCGTCGGGCGAAGGCATCTATTACGCCATGGCCAGCGCCCGCTGCGGCGGTGAGGCCGTCGATCTGGCCCTGAAAACGGGCGACGCACGAGCGCTGAAGCTTGCCCGCAAAGCCTTCATGAAGAGCCACGGCAAGGTGCTCTGGGTTCTCGGCATCCTGCAGTGGATCTGGTATCGCAACGATCGCCTGCGCGAGAATTTCGTCAGCCTGTGCAAGGATCGGGATGTCCAGCGGCTGACGTGGGAATCCTACATGAACAAGGAACTGGTGCGGCGTGATCCGCTGGCCCATATCCGTGTCTTCTTCAAGGATCTTGCAGGCCTGATCCGCGTTGCGAGACCGGGATGAATGGTTTCATGGAAAGCTGGCTACCGGCGCTTGCTGCCGCCTTTGGTGTTATCGGCATGGCGGCGGTGGGCGGCTGGCTGACCGAAATCGGGCCATGGTACAATGGCCTCAGGTTTCCGCCATGGAAGCCGCCGAACTGGGCCTTCGGCCCGATATGGACCGTGATCCTGACCTTGGCGGCCATTTCCATCGTGATGCTTTGGCGTGCGACACCCGAGGGCGGGCCGCGCCTGGTGCTGGTGGGACTGCTGCTGGCCAACGGCGTGCTGAATGTGCTGTGGAACTATCTGTTTTTCACCATCCGCAGGCCCGATCTCGCCTTTTTGGAGGTGATAGCGCTCTGGCTCTCTATCCTCGCCATCATTGTCTTCGCGGCGCAATACAGCACACCAGGTGCGTGGCTTTTCGCGCCCTATCTCGTCTGGGTCGGCATCGCCGCCACGCTCAATCTCTCCATCGTCCGTCTCAACGGACCGTTCTGACACCCGGGAAAGTACCATAATGGCAGTCGCATTCCCCTTCTCGGCCATCGTCGGCCAGGAGGAAATGAAAAGGGCGCTGATCATCGCCGCCATCGATCCCACGATCGGCGGCGTCCTGATCTTTGGTGACCGTGGCACTGGCAAATCCACCGCCGTACGCGCCTTGGCCAATCTGCTGCCACCGATCAGGACAGTCGAGGGATGCAGCTACAATTGCGATCCCGGCAAGACGGCCAGCTTGTGCCAGTCTTGCAAGGATCGGCTCGCAATGGGAGCAAAATCGCTGAAAACGCGCGAAGCGCCTGCGCCCGTCGTCGATCTGCCGCTGGGTGCCACGGAGGACCGCGTGGCTGGTGCACTCGATATCGAACGGGCGCTGGTCCACAGCGAGAAGGCGTTTGAACCCGGGCTGCTCGCTCGCGCCAACCGGGGCTTTCTTTACATCGATGAAGTGAACCTGCTTGAGGATCATCTGGTCGATCTGCTGCTGGACGTGGCGGCTTCGGGCGAGAATGTCATCGAGCGCGAAGGCCTCAGCATCCGCCATCCCGCCCGCTTCGTGCTGATCGGCAGCGGCAATCCGGAAGAGGGCGAACTGCGGCCGCAATTGCTCGACCGTTTCGGCCTGTCCGTCGATGTCGTGACGCCCAGAGAGGTGAGCCTTCGGGTGGAAGCTGTGAAGCGCCGCGAGGCCTTTGATCGTGATTC
>CAXTUM010000358.1:0-3939 GCA_964247205.1 uncultured Beijerinckiaceae bacterium | reverse complement strand
CGATCATCATCGCAGCCACGGCGTCCGATCCGGCCCCGATGCAGTTCCTCGCACCCTTCGCGGGCTGCACCATGGGCGAGTATTTCCGCGACAACGGCATGCATGCCGTGATCATCTATGACGATCTGTCGAAGCAGGCCGTGGCCTATCGCCAGATGTCGCTGCTGCTGCGCCGCCCGCCGGGCCGCGAAGCCTATCCCGGCGATGTGTTCTATCTTCACTCACGCCTGCTCGAGCGCGCCGCCAAGATGGGCGACGCTGCTGGCAATGGTTCGCTGACGGCGCTGCCGGTCATCGAGACCCAGGCCAACGACGTTTCGGCCTATATCCCGACCAACGTGATCTCGATCACCGACGGTCAGATCTTCCTTGAAACCGACCTGTTCTACCAGGGCATCCGCCCCGCCGTGAACGTCGGTCTCTCGGTCAGCCGCGTCGGCTCCTCGGCGCAGACCAAGGCGACCAAGAAGGTCGCGGGCAAGATCAAGGGCGAACTCGCGCAGTACCGCGAGATGGCGGCCTTCGCGCAGTTCGGCTCCGACCTCGACGCCGTGACCCAGCGCCTGCTGAACCGCGGCGCGCGCCTGACCGAACTCCTGAAACAGCCGCAGTTTTCGCCGCTGAAGATGGAAGAGCAGTGCTGCGTCATCTGGGCCGGCACCAACGGCTATCTGGATGCGCTGCCGGTCGCCAAGGTGCGCGGCTTCGAGGACGGCCTGCTGTCGCTTCTGCGCGGCAAGCATGTGGCGCTTCTCAACGCCATCCGCGACTCCAAGGATCTTTCGGACGCTTCGGCCAAGACGCTGAAGGAAGTCGTCGAAGGCTTCGCCAAGTCTTTCGCCTGATCAGGACGGACCGCTAGAACAGGATCGTCCCGATGGCATCTCTGAAAGACCTGCGCACACGCATCGCTTCTGTGAAAGCGACGCAGAAGATCACCAAGGCCATGCAGATGGTGGCAGCTGCCAAGCTGCGCCGGGCGCAGATGGCGGCTGAATCGGCCCGTCCCTATGCCGAGCGCATGGACCGTGTCGTGTCCAATCTGGCGGGCGGCATGAGCGGCGGCGAAGTATCTTCGCTGCTGTCGGGCACTGGCAAAGATCAGGTGCATCTGCTCGTGGTCTGCACCTCGGAGCGCGGCCTGTGCGGCGCATTCAACTCGAGCATCGTGCGTCTGGCGCGCGAGCACATCAACCGGCTGCAAGCGGCCGGCAAGACCGTGAAAATCTTCACGGTCGGCAAGAAGGGCCTCGACCAGCTCAAACGCCAGTACGAAAAGCTCATTGTCGAGCAGATGGAATTCCGCGCGGTCAAGCAGATCAGCTTCACAGAGGCCGATCATGTCGGTCGCCGCATCCGCGAGATGTTCGCGGCGGGCGAATTCGATGTCGCCACAGTGTTCTATTCCCGTTTCAAGTCGGTGATTTCGCAGATTCCGACAGCGCAGCAGATGATTCCGCTGCAGATTCCTGCCGTGGCCGCAGCTTCGGACGTGTCATACGATTACGAGCCGGAGCAGGAAGAACTTCTTGCCGACATATTGCCGCGCAACATCTCGGTTCAGGTGTTCCGTGCGCTTCTCGAGAACGCCGCTTCCGAGCAGGGCTCGCGCATGTCCGCCATGGACAACGCGACCCGCAATGCAGGCGAAATGATCAAGAAGCAGACGCAAATCTACAACCGCACCCGCCAGGCCATGATAACGAAGGAACTCATCGAGATCATTTCCGGCGCGGAAGCCTTGTAAAGCAAAGGGAGACACGACAATGGCGCTGACCCCTCTCATGACAACGCATGCCACCACCGGCGGCGGCCGCAACGGCCGCACGTCGCTGGAAGGCGGCAAGATGGTTCTGGGCATGAGTCTGCCGAAGGAACTCGCTCCCGGCGGTCCGGACGGCATGAACCCCGAGCAGCTCTTCGCCATGGGCTGGTCCTCCTGCTTCGGCCAGGCCGTGATCGCTCTCGCGAAGAAGCATGGCGTCAACGCCGACCGCGCGCAGGTGACCTGCGCCGTCACCCTGAACAAGGACGAGACGAGCTTCGCGCTGACAGCCGAGCTCAAGGTGACCATTCCGGGTGAAGACCCGGCCAAGGTGAAGGCCCTCGTCGAGGACGCCCACACCATCTGCCCCTATTCCAAGGCCACGCGCGGCAATGTGCCCGTGACGTTGACCATCATCTGATAAATTCGACCGGAGAACACCCATGGCCAAAGCCGTCGCTAAAGCACCAGCCAAAACCGCCGCTCCCAAGGCTGCACCGGCCAAAGCCGCTGTCGCCAAGACCTCGGCCCCCAAGGCTGCGACCATCACCGGATCGAACGCCACCGGGCGCATCAGCCAGGTCATCGGCGCTGTCGTGGACGTGCAGTTCGAGGGCAAGCTGCCCGAGATCCTGAACGCGCTTGAGACCACCAACAACGGCACCCGCCTCGTCCTCGAAGTGGCGCAGCATCTGGGCGAGAACGTTGTTCGCTGCATCGCCATGGACGTGTCGGAAGGCCTTGTGCGCGGTCAGCCCGTGCGCGACACCGGCGTGCCGATCTCGGTGCCTGTGGGTGAAGAGACGCTGGGCCGCATCATGAACGTCATTGGAGAGCCGATCGACGAAGCCGGTCCGATGAAGACCAAGTCCAGCCGCGCCATCCATCAGCCCGCGCCTTCCTATGCGGAGCAGTCGACGGAAGCGCAGATTCTCGTCACCGGCATCAAGGTCGTCGATTTGCTGGCTCCCTACGCCAAGGGCGGCAAGATCGGCCTGTTCGGCGGAGCGGGCGTCGGCAAGACCGTTCTCATCCAGGAACTGATCAACAACGTCGCCAAGGCGCACGGCGGTTATTCCGTCTTCGCCGGCGTGGGCGAGCGCACCCGCGAGGGCAACGATCTCTATCACGAATTCATCGAATCCGGCGTGAACAAGAAGGGCGGCGGTGCAGGCTCGAAATGCGCTCTCGTCTTCGGCCAGATGAACGAGCCGCCAGGCGCCCGCGCGCGCGTGGCGCTGTCGGGCCTGACCATCGCGGAAGATTTCCGCGACAAGGGCCAGGACGTGCTGTTCTTCGTGGACAACATCTTCCGCTTTACGCAAGCCGGTTCGGAAGTCTCGGCGCTGCTCGGCCGCATTCCGTCGGCGGTGGGTTATCAGCCGACGCTCGCCACCGACATGGGCGCATTGCAGGAGCGCATCACGACGACGCAGAAGGGTTCGATCACCTCGGTGCAGGCGATCTACGTGCCGGCCGATGACCTGACCGACCCGGCGCCTGCGGCATCCTTCGCCCACTTGGACGCGACGACGGTGCTGAACCGCTCCATCGCCGAAAAGGGCATTTATCCTGCGGTGGATCCGCTGGATTCCACCTCGCGCATGCTCTCCCCCATCGTCGTGGGCGAGGAGCATTACCAGGTGTCGCGTCAGGTGCAGTCGATCCTCCAGCGCTACAAGAGCTTGCAGGACATCATCGCCATCCTCGGCATGGACGAACTCTCCGAAGAGGACAAGATTTCGGTGTCGCGCGCCCGCAAGATCGAGCGTTTCCTCAGCCAGCCGTTCTTCGTGGCCGAAGTGTTCACGGGCTCACCCGGCAAGTTCGTGTCCCTCGAAGACACGATCAAGGGCTTCAAGGAGCTCTGCGCCGGCAAGTATGACCACCTCCCCGAGGCTGCCTTCTACATGGTCGGCAACATCGAGGAAGCGGTCGCCAAGGCGCAGAAGCTGGCGGCTGAAGCGGCTTGATGTGTCATCCCGTGCGCGCTGCGGTATGAAATACTGCAGCGCAGACACGGGATCGTTGCGGGATTAGCGTCTTTTTCTGATGGCGATCCCGGCTCTGCGGAGCAGCACTTCGTGCCGCACCGCGTCCGGGATGACAGGATTGAACCATGACCACCTTCCACTTTGAACTCGTCTCCCCCGCCAAGCTCCTCTTCGAAGGGG
>CAXTUM010000357.1:0-3945 GCA_964247205.1 uncultured Beijerinckiaceae bacterium | reverse complement strand
GGCAGGAGCAGAGGCCGCAGGTGCGGGCGGGGCCGGGGCAACTGGCGCTGCCGCGACGGGTGCAGCCGTTAGCGGAGCCGGAGTCGGAGTCGGCGCGGCAACAGGCGGTTGCCCCGTGATCGTGATCGGCACGGAAGCAACGGGGCGCGGCGCAGGCTGCGCAGGTGCACCCGGCGGTGGTGTCGTGCTGGTTGGCGCGACAATGGCCACGCCTGGAATCTGGCGGACAGCACCGGGCTCAGCCGTCGCTGCACGCTGGGCCTGATTGAGATCCACAGGCTGCTCCTCGCGGGGGGCAACGCGTTCGGCCTGCCTTGGCTGGGCAGTGCCTGGCTGCAGGATTTCCTTGTCCTGATTGGGGACCTCGACGCCGCCGGGATTCGCCGGGCGCTCCTTGGTGACGCCGGGCTTGGCCGCGATAACAGGAGCATCCTTGGCCGATCCTGTGCGGGAACCCGTGCCGAATGTCATCAGACTGCCGATACCGATCAGTGCGACGGCAATGACGCCGCCGGCGATCATCAGGCCGCGGCGGGGACGGCCGGCTGTGCGCTGGGTGACAGCGGCCGAGGCAGCAGCACCTGCTCCGATCACGGCAGCACCCGCAGCTGCCATGCCCAGGCCTGACGATTCGCGGTATGCTGCCGGGACTTGCGGGGGAGGCGGCGGAACCATGATAGGCTCAAGCATTCGCTCGGGCTGCAATTTTTCCGCGCCAACATCGCGCATGGCCGCATCGAATTCGGCGAGCATATCGTCAAAGTTCAGAGCGGATGCTGAGGACGCCGACATGGTCACCTCGCTCTGCGGTACTTCCGGCAGCGCGATCGGCCGATGCACTTCGTGTGCAGGCGCTTCGCCATCCATGGCGGAGGCCAACCTCGCTTCAAGCTCGTTCATCAGATCAGAATCGGATTTTTCCGCAGCCGGATACTCCACATCCATCTGCAATGCCGGGCGCAAGCCAAGCTCAGGAGACAGCTCCTCTGGCCGGGACGGAGGCAGCGGCAACTCGGGAGCCAGCCCGCTTGCAGCTGCACGGCCGTGATCCGGCGCGGCCTCGTACTCCGGGAAAAGCGGCTCAACCGGCGGCGTATGGCTTGGCATCGAGCTGGAGGCCGGCCGGGGCGAAACCTTCAGAAAATCTTCAAAACTGGGCGGAATGCGCTCTGACAACGGCCTGCGGGCAGCACTGGAAGCCCCAAGCGGATCGTCCTGCCCGACGATGCGCGCCAATTCTGCCAGCGGATCATCGGCACCCGCGCGGCGCGGAGCACCGCTTGCGGCTCTCAGCTGACGATCCAGATCATCCAGATCCATCATCGCATTCGATGCATTACCCTGCTTCATGGTAGCCACCATTCTGACGCATGGTGCAAAGCCCGGAACAATTGACGTTTATCAGCGCATTTCTTCTGGCGCACTGACACCCAACACCTGCAAACCCGAACCAAGCACAGACATTAACGAACACACCAGAGCAAGTCTGGCAGCTGTCAGTTCTCTCTCTTTATCATTAACAAAGCGTAAGGCAGCATTGTCCTTGCCCTTGTTCCACAGCGCATGCAGCGAACTGGCGAGATCATACAGGTAGAAGGCCAGCCGGTGCGGCTCGCGGTTTGCTGCTGCGGATTCGATGAGACGCGGGTATTGCGCCACGAGCTTCATGATGCCTTGCTCCGACTCATCGCTCAGCACGGAAAGATCGGCTCCCGCCAGTTCTTCCCGGCCGAAAGCATCTGCTCCGAACGCGACGCGCGCCTGCCGGAAGATCGAAGCAGAGCGCGCATGGGCATACTGCACGTAAAACACCGGGTTTTCCTTCGATTGCTCGACAACCTTGGCCAGATCGAACTCCAGCGGCGCATCATTCTTGCGATACAGCATCATGAAACGCACAGGGTCCGGTCCCACCTCATCAACCACCTCCCGAAGCGTCACGAATGTGCCCGCGCGCTTCGACATCTTCACTTCCTGCCCGTCGCGCAACAGCTTTACGAGTTGGCAGATCTCGACATCGAGCCTGCCTGCTCCCCCGGTCACCGCTTTCACGGCAGCCTGCAGCCGCTTGATATAGCCGCCGTGATCCGCCCCCCAGACATCGATCATGGTGGTGAAACCGCGCAAAAATTTGTCACGGTGATAGGCAATGTCAGACGCAAAATAGGTGTAGCTGCCGTCCGACTTCATCAAGGGGCGGTCCACATCATCGCCAAACGCCGTGGCCCGGAACAGCGTCTGCTCACGATCCTCCCAGTCCGCTTCCGGTGCGCCCTTCGGCGGCGGCAGGCGGCCTTCGTAGATCAGGCCCCGCTCGCGCAGATCAGCGATGGCCGCGCCGACAGGACTGGTATTCCCCTGATGCAGCGACCGCTCGGAGAAAAACACGGCGTGCGTGATGGACAGCGCCTTCAAGTCCTCGCGGATCATGGCCATCATGGCGTCGATGGCAAAAGCCCTGACATTGGCGAGCCAGACGCTTTCGGGCTGGTCCAGCAGTGCCTTTCCGTGAGTCTTTGCAAGGGCTTCGCCGACAGGCTTCAGGTAGTCGCCGGGATAGAGCCCTTCCGGGATTGCACCGATATCCTCGCCCAGCGTCTCGCGGTAGCGCAAATGGGCGGAACGGGCCAGCACATCGACCTGCGAGCCCGCATCGTTTATGTAATACTCTCGGCAGACATCATATCCGGCAAAAGCCAGCAGGCTGGCAAGCGCATCACCAAAAACCGCGCCCCGGCAATGACCAACGTGCATGGGACCTGTGGGATTGGCCGAAACATACTCGACATTGACCTTGGCATTTGCACCCATGGTGCTGCGGCCGAAATCCGGCCCGAGAGTCACGGCTGAACGAACAACAGTCTCAAATAAAGCCGGTTTCAGCGTGATGTTGATAAAGCCAGGGCCAGCAGCTTCGGCCCTGATGACACCGGGATCTTTCTTCAGTTCGGCCACCAGCATCTCAGCGAGATCGCGCGGCTTCAGCCCGGCGTCCTTCGCGAGCACCATGGCGGCATTGGTCGCGAGATCACCATGGCTTGTGTCGCGCGGCGGCTCTACCACCAGGCGGGCTTTGTCCAGACCGGACGGCAGACGGCCATCACGGGAAAGACCGTCAATGATATCAATGACTTTGGCCTGATACTCAGCAAAAAGATTCATGGTTCTCACGTGGAAGGGCAAAAAGCGCGCCGCAAACACCACACCGGCGGCAACGCGCGTGGCGGCTAAAGCAAATCCGGCGCGCCGTCAAACAAGCGGCGGTGCATCTCTATCGCATAACGATCTGTCATCCCGGCAATAAAATCACCGATATGAATGGCGCGGTCCGTTTCCGTCATCATCACGAACCCTTCGCGCCACTCCTCTGGCAAACGGGCGGGATCGCCCATGAAAGCTGCAAACAGCCTCTCCACCATTTTCTCCGCCTGCGTCATCGCCCCCATGATGCGCGGATGGCGGTAGAGGCGCGGGAAAAGAAAGGCGCGGAGGCTGCGGACGTGCTGGAACGTGGTTTCCGAGAAGCGGATGATTGCGCGGTCGTGCATCCTGACTGCTTCTGATGAGGTGAAGCGCACCCGCTCGATCTCCCGCGTGCTTTCGCTGATTTCGTCTTCCACGAGGAATGTGATGATGCCGCGCTGCAACTCATGGGTGGCGCGCACGCGCTCAAGCCCGGGATATGCTTCTTCGATGCCGCCGATCAACCCCGCCAGGAACGGCACATCCGACAGTTCCTCGAAAGCGAGAATGCCGGAACGCAGCCCATCATCAATGTCATGGGCATTATAGGCGATGTCATCGGCAATGGCCGCCGCCTGCGCCTCGGCGCTGGATTGCGTCCACAGTTCAAGCGGGTATTTCTGGTCGCAGGCACAGATGAACGCCGGAAGCGGCTTGCCCGCATGGCTTCCAACGGGATTGCCTGCCCTGTCCGTCAGCGGC
>CAXTUM010000356.1:0-3951 GCA_964247205.1 uncultured Beijerinckiaceae bacterium | reverse complement strand
CTTTCAAACCCGAGACCCTGCCGGAACCTGCTCTTGAAGCATCGACGAAAGAACTGCCCCTGCCCTCCCTCGACAGCATCGTTCCGGGCGGCGATCTGACCGTGTTTTTCCAGTCGCACGTACCGGAAGCGCTGCGCACGGCTGCCCTGCGCAAACTCTGGGTGACTGATCCGGAGATCAAAAATTTCATCGAGATGGCGGATTACCAGTGGGACTTCAACAATCCGGATTCAATTCCGGGCTGGAGTTCTTCGGTTGAGGGCATTGACGTCAAAAAAATGATGGAGCGCGTTCTGGGCATCGGCGAGCCAGCACCGGAAATACCCGTCGCAGCGGCTGAGGCAGAACCGGAACAGGCTGGTTTTCCGGAAAAATCAGAGAAGCCCAGGACTGCGGCCGACATCCGTGAAAACACTGAATCTGCAACAAAAACAGGTACTTTGTCGGGGGAGCCCGCCCCCTCAGACGTTAGTCTGATTCAAAATGGTGCAGTGCAGAATTCTACAAAAGAATCAAGTGTTTACGATGTTATTCGCAAGCGCGGCGGCGGCGCTTTGCCCACTTGAAGCCTTTCGTAGTTTGGTATAGCTCTAAGCTATATCACCCAAATGGGTGATTTCAGGAAATCACGAAGTCCGAACAATAACGGACCTGCTCGGGTGGAAATGCGAGACGAGGGACTACAACAGGCTATTGACGCTGCTGGGGGCATCGCTTCATTGGCTCGGAAACTGGGGATCGCTCAGCCGTCCGTGTCGAACTGGAGCCGTGTGCCTGCCGAACGCGTCGTTACGGTCGAAGCGCTAACCGGCGTTGCGCGCAGTATTCTGCGTCCCGATCTCTACGCCGGTGAAGCGGTTATGCTTGATGATGTCGATCAGGCCCGGATGCGGGAATACCTGCTGATCGGTTCCCTGCTGCGCAAGGCTCCGACTGCCCAACTTCTGTCCGATATCGGGCGCATGCAAGGCGATGCTTCTGTGCTTGGACTTCTGCACATGTCGCTGGCGGAAGCGGCTGACGAAACTGATGCCGACACGGAATCGCAGGAGTTCTTCCGGCTTTTCGTTGGTGTCGGGCGCGGTGAATTGCTGCCCTATGGCTCCTATTACCAGACCGGATTTCTGCACGAACGTCCGCTTGCGAGGGTGCGCGAGGACATGGCGCGGCTGGGGATCGAGCGGGCGGAAGGCCTGTTCGAGCCAGAGGATCACATCGGCATCTTGTTCGAGATCATGGCGGGCCTTGTCGGCGGCCAGTTCGACGGCGGTGAAACCGAGCAGAAGGCCTTCTTCACGCGTCATCTCAAGCCCTGGGCATCACGCGCCATGGCTGACCTCGAAGCATGCGCCAAAACACCATTCTACAAGGCTGCCGCCCGCGTCGGCGCGACTTTTGTCGATATCGAAACCGAGGGATTTGCGCTGCCGGCATAATCCGGCGACGCCTGCGAACACGAGGAGGAGGGCATCATGGCTTCCGAGACAGTCACGAAAGTAAAGATCGAGCGGCGCGGCTTCCTGAAGGCGCTCGGCCTTGGCGCGGGTGCTGCGGCGACCGGAGTTGTCGGCGATGCGGCGCTATCTCCCGCCGCTGCCAGCGAAAACAAGAATGACCGGACCAAGGCCCGTTACAAGGAAACGGATCATGTGAAGGCCTATTACCGCACGAACAGGTACTGAGGAGCGCGCCATGCTGATCAAGAGAAAAGAAGCTACCGCACGCCGCTCGTCGCTTGCTGCCGCGCTTGGTGTTAATACTGCAGGCGTGCTCGACCGCCGCTCGTTCCTGCGGCGCTCCGGCCTTGTCGCCGGCGGTGCTGCTGCGCTGAGCACGCTGTCGCTGGGCGCGGTGCGCAAGGCGGAAGCGGCTGGCGGCATGGGCCATGCCGATCTCTCCAAGCCCATCGAAATCCGCAAGAACATGTGCACGCATTGCTCGGTCGGCTGCACCGTGCTTGCGGAAGTGCAGAACGGGGTATGGGTCGGTCAGGAACCGGCATGGGACTCGCCCATCAACCGGGGTACGCATTGCGCCAAGGGCGCAGCCATCCGCGAGACGGTTTCGGGTGATCGCCGCCTGAAATATCCGATGAAGCTCGAGAATGGCGAGTGGAAGAAGATTTCGTGGGAACAGGCCATCGGCGAGGTCGGCGACAAGATGATGGCGATCCGCCAGAAATCCGGACCTGACTCGGTCTACCTGCTCGGCTCGGCCAAGTTCTCCAATGAGGGGGCGTATCTCTTCCGCAAGTTCGCGGCGTTCTGGGGCACGAACAACGTCGATCACCAGGCCCGTATCTGCCATTCCACCACAGTGGCGGGCGTTGCCAACACCTGGGGCTACGGCGCGCAGACGAATTCCTACAATGACATCCGCAACTCCAAGACCATGATCATCATGGGCGGCAACCCGGCTGAGGCACATCCTGTGTCGCTGCAGCATGTTCTCTCCGGCAAGGAGTTGAACAAGGCGAACCTGATCGTCATCGATCCGCGCATGACGCGCACGGCGGCGCATGCCAACGAATATGTCCGCATCCGTCCCGGCACCGATATTCCAGTGCTGTTCGGCATGCTCTGGCATATTCTGGAGAACGGCTGGGAGGACAAGAGCTTCATCGCCAGCCGCGTCTACGGCATGGATCAGATCCGTGCCGAGGTGAAAAAGTATGATCCCAAGACCGTCGAGGATATCTCGGGCGTTCCAGGAGAACAGCTGAAGAAGGTTGCGGAGAAGTTCGCGAAGGAAAAGCCATCGACCCTGATCTGGTGCATGGGTCAGACCCAGCACACGGTCGGCACGGCCAACGTCCGCGCCAGCTGCATCCTGCTGCTGGCCACCGGCAACGTCGGCGCCCCGGGAACGGGCGCCAACATCTTCCGCGGCCACACCAATGTGCAGGGCGCAACGGACCTTGGGCTCGATATCACCTCGCTGCCGCTCTACTACGGCCTCGTCGAGGGTGCCTGGCGTCACTGGGGCCGAGTGTGGGAGACGCCTTACGACTATCTGCAGTCGCGTTTCGTCGACAAGAAGATGATGGAGATGTCCGGCATCCCGTCGACGCGCTGGTTCGATGCGACGACCTACGACAAGAAGGACGTCGATCAGCAGGATAACGTCAAGGCAATGGTTGTCTTCGGACACGGCGCCAACACAGTGCCGCGCCAGCCCGACGTCAAGAAGGGTCTTGAGGCGCTTGATCTGCTGGTTGTCGCCGATCCGCATCCCACGAACTATGTTTCGCTGGGCGGTCGCAAGAACAACACCTACCTGTTGCCGATCTCGACACAGATGGAGTGCTCCGGTTCGCGCACGGCCTCCAACAGGTCGATGCAATGGGGCGAGAAGGTCGTCGATCCGATCTTCGAATCCGCAAACGACTACTGGGTGATCATGAAGCTGGCCGAGAAGCTCGGCTTCAGGAACGAGATGTTCAAGAACATCGCGATGGTGAAGGGCAAATTCGGCGACGAACCCGAGGCCGAATCCATCCTGCGCGAGATCAACCGCGGAGGCTGGTCCACTGGCTATTGCGGGCAATCTCCCGAGCGCATCAAGGCGCATATGAAAAACCAGCAGCACTTCGACATCGTCACGCTGAAGGCGCTGCCGAGCGCTCCTGCAGAAGTCGCGGGCGACTACTACGGTCTGCCGTGGCCGTGCTGGGGCACGCCGGAGTTCAGGCACCCAGGCTCTCCTATCCTCTACAACACCAACCTTCCGGTGAAGCAGGGAGGCGGCACGTTCCGTCCGCGCTTCGGCATCGAGCGCGGCAAGGACGGTCGCCTTGCGGGCGAAGTCGAGGGTGCAACATTGCTGGCCGAGAACTCTTTCTCCGTCGGCTCCGAGATCAAAGACGGCTATCCCGAGTTCACCTACGCCATGTTGCAGAGGCCGGGCCGGGCCCAGGCCCCGTCGGCCAAGGAACGCGAGTCCATCCTGCGG
>CAXTUM010000355.1:0-3954 GCA_964247205.1 uncultured Beijerinckiaceae bacterium | reverse complement strand
GCGCTTCGCTGATCTCGATCTTCGCCCGTCTGGGCGGCGGCATCTTCACCAAGGGCGCTGACGTCGGCGCTGACCTCGTGGGCAAGGTGGAAGCCGGTATCCCCGAGGATGACCCCCGCAACCCTGCCACCATCGCCGACAACGTGGGTGACAACGTCGGCGATTGCGCCGGCATGGCGGCTGACCTGTTCGAGACTTATGCCGTTACGCTCGTCGCCACCATGGTTCTCTCGGCGATCTTCTTTGCGGGACAGGGTGCCACGCTCTCCACCATGATGCTCTATCCGATGGCGCTGGCTGCGGCCTGCATCGTCACCTCGATCGCTGGCACCTTCTTCGTCAAGCTGGGCGCCAACAACTCGATCATGGGCGCGCTCTACAAGGGCTTCATCGCCGCCGGCGTGCTTTCGGTCGGTGCCATCGCTGCGGTCCATATGTGGATCCTCGGCGGCTTCGCAACCAAGTTCACCACGGCGCAGGGCGTGACCTTCACGTCGGGCCAGCTGTTCTGGTGCGCCATGGTCGGCCTCGCCGTCACGGCGCTCATCGTCGTGATCACCGAGTACTACACCGGCACGGGCAAGCGCCCGGTCGTCTCCATCGCGCAGGCCTCGGTTACCGGCCACGGCACCAACGTCATCCAGGGCCTCGCGGTCTCGCTGGAATCGACCGCGATGCCGACCATCGTGATCGTGGCGGGCATCATCGCCTCGTATTCGCTGGCAGGCCTCTTCGGCATCGCCATTGCAACGACGGCGATGCTGGCGCTGGCGGGCGTGGTCGTGGCGCTCGACGCCTTCGGCCCCGTCACCGACAACGCAGGCGGCATCGCGGAAATGGCGGGCCTCCCCAAGGAAGTGCGCCACTCCACCGATGCGCTGGACGCTGTCGGCAACACCACCAAGGCCGTGACCAAGGGCTATGCCATCGGTTCCGCCGGTCTTGGCGCGCTGGTGCTGTTTGCGGCCTACACGTCAGACCTCAACTTCTTCATCGGCGAGGCCAACAAGGCGGGCTCGACATCGTTCCAGTACTTCAAGGGCGTCGTGGTCGATTTCTCGCTGTCCAACCCCTATGTCGTGGTTGGCCTGCTGCTGGGCGGTCTCATCCCGTTCCTGTTCGCGGGCATGGGCATGACGGCGGTTGGCCGAGCTGCCGGTTCGGTGGTGGAAGAGGTCCGTCGCCAGTTCAAGGAAAAGCCCGGCATCATGCTGGGCACCGAGCGGCCTGATTACGCCCGCGCGGTTGACCTGCTGACCAAGGCGGCGATCAAGGAAATGATCATCCCGTCGCTGCTGCCGGTGCTGGCCCCCATCGTGATCTTCTTCACGATCACGGCCATTGCGGGCAAGGCGCAGGGCTTCGCGGCTGTCGGCGCCATGCTGATGGGCGTGATCGTGACCGGCATCTTCGTGGCGATCTCGATGACGTCCGGCGGCGGCGCCTGGGACAACGCCAAGAAGTCCTTCGAGGACGGCTTCGTCGACAAGGACGGGGTGAAACATCTCAAGGGATCAGAAGCCCACAAGGCCTCGGTGACGGGCGATACCGTCGGCGACCCCTACAAGGACACGGCAGGACCGGCGGTGAACCCGGCGATCAAGATCACGAATATCATTGCGCTGTTGCTGCTGGCTATATTGGCGCATTGAGCTGGGCGTGATTGAGTGAATGAGTGAGAAGCCCCGCGGAGTGATCCGCGGGGTTTTTGTTTGAACAACCATCTCGGGGAGCAATGTTGATGCGCCGCTCCTAGAATCTCTACCGAACATCTAGCGGGTAGCGTGACCGCGTGTCGGTCGGAGAGCTAACATAGTGCTTCGTCTGGATGCCCAACTGGGCAACAATTATCCTACCAAGCAAGGCTCGGAGCTCCAAATTTAAGTTTTTCGGAGAGTGTTGGGTGATTGGGCGAAAACCGAGAGGCTTTTGGTTCCATGTCGCCTCGTGAAAAAGCTCGTTTCGAATTGCGCTCAAGATTGATCCCTGCCCACCCGATGAACGAGCCCAACTTGGACACGAAATCCCGTGGAGGCTACACATCCATTCGAGCCTATCTGCGTGTGTCTTGGGAGGTTTCGCCTGACTTGTTTCAATAGCGACACGAAAGCAAGCATCAATTGACAGGTAGTAATATTTAAATCTCTCATACTCCATATATTGCTTATTTTGCCCGATAAAAAATGAATGAATGGCCGAGCATAATACATTTGGTGAATTATTTGATGAATTTGAAAAATAGAAATTATTACATGTTCCTAAAATTTTGTTCAAATCTGAAATTTGGACATCAAAGTCGACGAGACGACCTTCTTTTATTGGAGTTGTGTCGATGAATCCTGTTTCGCTGTTAGTCAAGCGCATCCCGACAAAGAAGGACAAACACCATACGGTAAATAGGGCGTGTGCTTTGGCATCGGAAGTGTCTTGTCCACGGACCTCTATTGAGTGCGTCTTCGGGAGTCCGAATATCCGATCAGGAAATGGCTTTTTGGTAACCTCGCCTGAGAACATATCCCTCCGTGAAGCTGGCGGAGCGTACATCCAGTCATCGTAAACTTGTATGCTTTTCCCCACCCGGAGCACGTCAGCTTCCAAGGTGTCCAATGTTTTAATCGTTACGGCGCTGCAGTCGATTTCGATATGTTGCGGGTAATAACCAAATTTTTGCTCAATAGCTGTCATGAAATCAAGCCACCCGCTCCAGCGCCTCGCCAATCACCGCATTGATGGACCGCCCCTCACGTGCTGCCTTGCCCGCAATGCGCCGGTGCAGGTCAGGCGCGATGCGCAGCGACAATGTCCCGGAATACGGTTTCTCCGGTTCCTTGCCCTCTGTTCTGCACCAGTCCCGATAATCCTCAATCGTGTCAGTGAAAGCGGCCTTCAGTTCCTCCACTGTCTTGCCAGCGAAATGCAGCGTGGCGCGGGTGTTGAGCACGATGCCGGAGAGAAGGCCTGTCTCCTCATCGAGAGAAATCTCGGCGATGTAGCTGTCATGGGTCATCGTGTTCATGGTTTCACTCCCGCACTTTCCAGAAACCGCCGTACAGCCTTCAATGCGCCCTTGTCGGTATCAGGTTGCGGATGGGGCCGATGGAATACCGCATCCACTCCGTTCAGACTGATGCGAACTCTCGATCCACGTCCTTCCGATATGGTCGCCGCAAGAGCCCTGAGCAACGCTTCGATCTCCGTCCAGCGAACATCAGACCGCACCGGGTTGTCGAATATCTGCTCAAGCGTGCGGCGGTGTTTGCTGTTCACGGAAGACTGGTAGCATAAGTTGGTATCAAGATCAATTTTGATCTTTCAAAGCCCCCAACCGCCTGAACCCCTCCACCGCCGCATTCTCCGGCCCCGCTTCCGCCCGCAAACCCGCCGTGCGCAGCGCCAGCAGATACCGCCGCGTCAGCCCGGCGTCGCCCACCACGCGGATCATGCCTTCGGCCCAGCCCAACGCGAGGCCGCCCCGGATCTCGTGGCCGATGACGATGCCGGAGAGGCGCTCGGCGATCTCTTCCGGCCCGAAGCGGTTGAGCAGCACACCGCTGCGCGTGGTGAAGATGTCATTCAGCAGCCCCGCCGAACCGGAGTTCAGAGCCTGCCGGACGCCTGCATTGAAAGCTGCATCGTCTGTGGCTGAACCCTCCGGAATCAACCGCCCCAGGATCGTATGCGCCTTCAGCGCGGCGAAGACCTCGCCGGTCATGAAGCTCTTGAAATCGTGCAGCACACCCACCTGCACCCGCACCCATTTGCTGTGCGTACCCGGCAGGACCACCGTCACGCTCTCCTGCGGGTCGACGCTGCCGAAGACCTGGATTTCCTCGCCACGCATCACATCGGGCGAGGCAGCGTTGACGCAAACGCCGGGGAGAAAGCGCAGCAGCATGCCGTTTTTCGCCGTAACCACCTTCGCACCAGACGCCAGCTGCGTCAGCGTGGCGGGAG
>CAXTUM010000354.1:0-3972 GCA_964247205.1 uncultured Beijerinckiaceae bacterium | reverse complement strand
ACTAAATAAACAATATATTCATTAAAATCAAAAATTTTCTTTGAGAGATGCAGGACCGTGATCGGCTTGCCGCCATGGGGGATGCGGAAAAGCTTGCCAAGCACAGCCTCGATATTGTCTTCCGTGGCGCCGCGTCCGTACATGAAGCGATAGCGCGGATCGGTACACAGGCTTTCAAGGCGGTTCTTCAGCACGCGCAGATGATAGCGGTCATGGCGTGGATCTAGCTTGCCCATCATCTCGTCCAGCAACGCGATCAGATCGAGCATGCGGTAGGGAGAGGGCGAATCGGGAGAGAAGGAAATACCGTCCGCTGATTTCTTCAGGATGCTTGAAGAGGACATTGCTGTCGACTGGAACACAGCGAACTGCGCCTTCGCCAGCGGAATCAGTTCACGCAGAATATCGGTTTCATCTGCCGGCGGGATACGCCCGCGGTAAACGACATCCAGCAATTCGTCGAAGCGGAACAGCCAGTGCGGCAGATCGAGCACAGTTGAATCCAGCGTGATCGAATTGTCACGGAAAGCGTGGGAATACTCGTTGTGCGGATCCAGAACGAGTACACGCAGATCAGGCTTCACCTCGACAGCCTTGCGTACAAGCAGCGAAACCGCGCTTGATTTGCCGACGCCGGTGGTGCCGACAACAGAGAAATGCTTGGACAGCATGTCCTCCATGCTCACCACAGCCGGGATGGTCTCGTCCTGCGAGACGCGTCCGATCTCGACGCCCTTGCGCTCTCCCAGATCAAAAACAGCACGCAAATCGGCACTGCGGATGCGGTGCGCGGTGGCGCCAAGCCATGGATAGGCTGTGATGCCGCGCCGGAACAGCAGGCGGCCATCGGGCTGGTCGGCGACCTCGCCCACAAGTTCCACCTGAACCATCAGAAGATTGGGCTTGTGATCATCCCACTGGTCGTGGCGCACGGCCATTTCAAAGACCATCCCGACGATGCGGCTGGCGCCCAGATTGATCGAGATCAGCTTCCCGATGCTCCAGAAATCCGTATTGACGCCCTGGATACTCGTGGCCGAGGTCGAGATCGTGGCGCGCGCGCCATTGACCGAGATGACCTTGCCGATCATGCGCTCGACCGGCTGCTCATGCTCGCGGCGATCTGGCACAGTATCAGTCTGGAACTGCATGGCCTGCAGCGGCATGTTCATGGTGTTTGTTCCTGGATTTTCAGGAATTATGCCGCAAGGACCTTAAAGCCCTGTAACCAATTTGCGTAAATCCCGAGAGAGAGGAGGGCAAGATCAAGCTGAATTGCTTTTCCGCCTACTCTGCCGCCTTCACAGGGCTCACCGGTTTCATGGGCCTTCTCGCCAGCACACCCTTCAAAAACCGTCCGGTGTGGCTCCCGGGATTCGCGGCAATGTCCTCCGGCGTGCCGACACCCACGACGTCGCCACCGCCATCGCCGCCCTCCGGTCCCATGTCGATGATCCAGTCCGCCGTCTTGATGACCTCGAGATTGTGCTCGATCACCACCACCGTGTTGCCCTGCTCCACCAGCTCGTGGAGCACTTCCAGCAGCTTGGCGACATCGTGGAAATGAAGGCCCGTTGTCGGCTCATCAAGGATGTAGAGCGTGCGGCCTGTGGCGCGTTTCGACAGTTCCTTCGACAGCTTTACACGCTGCGCCTCGCCGCCTGACAGCGTCGTCGCCGGCTGCCCGACCTTGACATAATCGAGCCCGACGCGCGCCAGCGTCTCCATCTTGTCGCGGATCGAAGGCACGGCCTTGAACAGGTCGCGCGCCTCTTCAACCGTTGAATCCAGAACCTCGGCTATCGACTTGTTCCGGTACTTCACTTCCAGCGTTTCGCGGTCGTAGCGCTTGCCCTTGCAGACATCGCAGGTGACGTAGACATCGGGCAGAAAGTGCATCTCGATCTTGAGCAAGCCATCGCCCTGACAGGCCTCGCAGCGCCCGCCCTTGACGTTGAAGGAGAAGCGGCCGGGCAGATACCCCCGCGCCTTGGCTTCGGGCAGACCGGCGAACCATTCGCGCATCGGCGTGAAAGCGCCGGTGTAGGTCGCGGGATTGGAACGCGGCGTGCGGCCGATGGGCGACTGGTCGATATCGATGACCTTGTCGAGATGCTCCAGCCCCTCGATGCGGTCATGCGGCGCAGGATGCTCCAGCGCCCCGTTCAGCCGCTTGGCCGCCAGTTTGTAGAGCGTGTCGATGACCAGCGTCGACTTGCCGCCGCCCGACACCCCGGTGATGCAGGTGAACGTGCCCAGCGGAATTTCGACCGTGACATTCTTGAGGTTGTTGCCGCGCGCGTTGACGATCTTCAGCACGCGCGATTTCATCAGCTTGCGCCGCGTGCGCGGCACGGCCACCAGCATCTCGCCCGTGAGATATTTGCCGGTGAGCGAGGCCGGATTATCCATCACCTGCTGCGGAGTGCCTTGCGCGATGACCTGACCGCCGTGGATTCCCGCGCCCGGCCCCACATCCACCACATAATCCGCCTGCAGGATGGCGTCCTCGTCATGCTCGACAACGATCACCGTGTTGCCGATATCGCGCAGACGCCGCAGCGTGCCCAGCAACCGTTCGTTGTCGCGCTGGTGCAGGCCGATGGAGGGTTCGTCCAGCACATAGAGCACACCTGTGAGGCCCGAGCCGATCTGCGAGGCCAGCCGTATCCGCTGGCTTTCGCCGCCGGACAAGGTGCCGGAAGCGCGCCCAAGCGAGAGATATTCGAGGCCGACATCGACCAGAAAACGCAGGCGATCCCGGATTTCCTTGAGGATGCGCATCGCGATCTCGCGCTGCTTGTCCGTCAGCTTGTGCGACAGTTCCTGAAACCAGACATTGGCGTCCTTCACCGACAGCCGCGTGATCTCGGAGACGTGGCAGCCCGCGATCTTCACGGCGAGCGCTTCGGGCTTCAGCCGGTCGCCAGCGCAGGCATGGCACGGCGTCTCGGACATGAAGCGGCCGATTTCCTCGCGCGCCCAGTCGCTGTCCGTTTCCTTGTAGCGGCGCTCCAGATTGATGATGACGCCCTCGAACGGCTTCTTCACCTCATAGCTGCGCAGGCCGTCATCGTATTTGAACGATACATCTTCACTGCCCGAGCCATAGAGGATGACGTTCTGTGCCTTCTGCGGCAGTTCCTCCCACGGCTTGGCGAGCGAAAAGCCGAAATGCTTGGCGAGCGCATCCAACGTCTGGCCGTAATAGGGCGAGGACGACTTGGCCCAGGGCGCAACCGCGCCTTTTTTCAGTGTCAGCGCCCGGTCCGGGATCACCAGTTCAGGATCGATCCGCATTTCGTGGCCGATGCCGCCGCATGTCGGGCAAGCACCGAAAGGGTTGTTGAACGAGAACAATCTCGGCTCGATCTCGGAAATCGTGAAACCCGAGACAGGACAGGCGAATTTCTCGGAAAACAGGATGCGCCGCTGCGAGCCGTCCTCGTCCTTCTCATCCACGAATTCGACGACGGCGATGCCTTCGGCCAGACCCAGCGCAGTCTCGAAGCTCTCGGCGAGCCGCGCCGCGATATCGGCCCGCACGACGATGCGGTCCACCACGATATCGATATCGTGCTTGAACTTCTTGTCGAGCACCGGTGCATCGGCGATCTCGTAGATTTCGCCGTTCACCTTGACCCGCTGGAAGCCTTTTTTCTGCCATTCCAGAAAGTCCTTGCGGAACTCACCCTTCCTTCCGCGCACAACGGGGGCCATCAGCAGCAGTTTGGTCTTGTCCGGCAGGCCAAGCACGCGGTCCACCATCTGGCTGATGGTCTGGCTCTCGATGGGCAGGCCGGTAGCGGGCGAGTAGGGAATGCCGACGCGCGCCCAGAGCAGGCGCATGTAATCATAGATTTCGGTGACGGTGCCGACGGTGGAACGCGGGTTCTTCGAGGTCGTCTTCTGCTCGATGGAGATGGCGGGCGACAATCCGTCGATCTGGTCGACATCGGGCTTCTGCATCAT
>CAXTUM010000353.1:0-3978 GCA_964247205.1 uncultured Beijerinckiaceae bacterium | reverse complement strand
GTTTTATTGAACTGACGGCGATTTCGCATCTCGGGGTTGCCGTGCCCTATCTCATATGAGGCTCAGGAGCCTCCTCGAATGGCGCTAAATCTGCTCCTTCGATATTTAGACAAGCGCACAAGGCAAAGCGTCAAACCAGCCAGCTCTCCGGCACGTTCATCGCCTTGGCGAGGCTCCTCAGGGTCTCGACGGAGCCATGCCGCCGCCCAGCCTCGAGATCGGAGAGATAGCCCTGCGCAATGCCAGCCGATGCCGCAACCTCGACCTGCGTGAGGCCGCGCCATTTGCGGATGGCGGCGAGAAGGCGGTCGCCCTTGAGCATGAGGCCGGATATCTCGGCGGGCAGCCGTGAATCGGGATCAGCCGCGATCTCGGCCATTGCCGCGTCGTAGGCGGCGACATCCGCGGCGTCCTCGGCGGCTTCCGTCGCAAGCCGAAGCAATGCGTCATACTCAGCCTTCGGGATCACCACCATTTCATCGCCCGAAGGCGTCTTCACGATCTGAACATGGCCCATTCCGCTAGTTCCTTCGATACGTCGTCGTGTCGCGCCGCCCGATATACACGGCGATGATCGTACATCCGTCCTCACCGAAGATCACCCGATAGTCGCCAATGCGCATGCGATAACCCGGGCGTCCGGACAGTGGCTTCACGTCACCGGTTCCGCTGATGGCGTATCGATGTAAGGCGCTTGCGATGCTTTCGCGCGTTTCGTCTGGAAGACCGTCATATGCCCTCGCAGCAGGTTTCTCGAAAACAATCGTCTTCATAATATCGCTCAAATTATCGCTCAATGCAAGCCAAAATATCGCTCTACTGAAACGCCACCTCGCTGAAGCTCCGCAGCTTCCGCGAATGCAGCTGCGCCGGTTTCAACGCGCGCAACTTTTCCAGCGTGCGCAAGCCAATCGCGAGATGCTGGCTTACTTGCTTCTGGTAGAAGGCCGACGCCATGCCGGGCAGCTTCAGTTCACCATGCAGCGGCTTGTCTGACACACACAGCAGTGTACCGTATGGCACCCGGAAGCGGTAGCCGTTGGCGGCGATGGTGGCGCTTTCCATGTCGAGCGCAATAGCGCGGGATTGCGAGAATTTCTCCACCAACTCCGCCTGATCGCGCAATTCCCAGTTGCGGTTGTCGATGGTGACGATGGTGCCGGTGCGCATGACGGTCTTCACCTCGTAGCCGGGCAGGCCCGTGACATCCGCCACGGCTTCCTCCAGTGCAACCTGCACTTCAGCCAGCGCCGGGATCGGCACCCAAATGGGAAGGTCAGCGTCCAGCACGTGGTCCTCTCGCACATAGGCATGGGCCAGCACATAATCGCCAAGGCGTTGTGATCCCCGCAGACCGGCGCAATGGCCCAGCATCACCCAGGCATGCGGGCGCAGCACGGCGATATGGTCCGTTGCCGTCTTTGCGTTGGAGGGGCCGACGCCGATATTCACCATCGTGATGCCCGCATGGCCCGCCGCTGTCAGATGATAGGCCGACATCTGCGGCAGTCGCGGCGGCGGCGTGCCAGTGCCCTGGAGCTGGCCGGATTGCGTGATGACGTTGCCGGGCTCGACAAACGCATCATAGCCCGGCGCCTTGTCCGCCATCAGTTTCTTGGCGTGCTGGATGAAGGCGTCGATGTAGAACTGGTAATTCGTGAACAGCACAAAATTCTGGAAATGCTCGGGCTGCGTGCCTGTGTAATGGGCCAGCCTTTGCAGCGAATAATCCGTGCGCGGCGCGGTGAAATAGGCCAGCGGCTCCTCTGCGCTGGCGGGACGCGGCGTGGAATTGACGATGGCGTCATCGACCACTGTCAGATCCGGCACATCGAAAATGTCCTTCAGCCAGAGATCGAAATCGCTGGCGACGGCGCCGTCCACATGCGCGCCGACAGGAAAAGCGAAATGTATGGGGATCGGGATGTCGGAATACCCGACCTCAAGCTCCACCTTGTGATTGCTGAGGATGAGCCCCAGCTGCTGGGTCAGGTAGGTCTTGAAGATATCCGGACGGGTGATGGTGGTGGCATACCTCCCGGGCTGGCCGAGAAAGCCGTAGGACAGGCGCGCATCGATGGCGGGATAGCTCGGGATGGTGACTGCGATATAGGGGTAGGTCGCGCGCACGCGGCTTGTGGGCCGCTCCCCCTTGATGAAGCGCTTGAAGCCCTGGGTAAGGTGCTCGACCGAAGCGTTGTAGAGTTCCGCGAGCCGGGAGACAGCGTCTTCGGACTTGCTGAAAAACTGCGGCTCGGCCGCTGGCGTATCAGGAAATGCAATCTGTGTTTTCATGGCGGACTTATGCACAGGAGCCGAATGCCTGACAAGAGGGGCACATCGGGGTTGCATGCCAGATGATCTGCCAATAGATTAGAATAATTCTAAGGAATGAATCATGCGCGCCCTGTCCGACCTATCCGAACGAGAAGTTTTGGCCCTCGCCATCGCCAACGAGGAAGAGGATTCCCGCATTTACGGCAGCTTTGCCGAAACATGCCGCACGGAGTTCCCGGCCTCAGCCAAGGTTTTCGACGAAATGGCGGAGGAAGAGCGCGGCCATCGCGCCAGCCTTTTCGATCTCTACCGCGAGCGTTTCGGCGAGCATCTGCCGCCAATCCGCCGCGAGGACGTGCGCGGCTTCATGAAGCGGCGCAACCTGTGGTGGGAGAAAGACGTTTCGGCGGACAAACTGCGCGCCGAGGCCGCCCTGATGGAGCAGCAGGCCGCGAGTTTCTACGATAATGCTGCGGCTCAGGCGCTGGACACCCGCGTGCGCGAGCTTTTCCTGCAACTCGCCGAAGTGGAGCGCGGGCACGAAAAGAAAGCGGAGGCGCTTGTCGGAGAACACATCACGGATGAAGCAAAGGGCGTGGAAGCCGCTGCCAATCACCGCCGCTTTGTCCTGACTTATGTGCAGCCGGGACTGGCAGGCCTGATCGACGGCTCGGTCTCGACGCTGGCGCCATTGTTTGCCGCCGCTTTCGCTACCAGGAGCAACTACGAGACATTCCTGATCGGGCTCGCGGCATCTGTGGGGGCGGGCATTTCGATGGGCATCACCGAAGCGATGTCGGATGACGGCAAGATCTCTGGACGAGGCAGCCCCTGGATTCGCGGCACGGTCTGCGGGTTGATGACCGCAATCGGCGGATTGGGGCATAGCCTGCCTTATCTTATCCCCAACAGCTGGCCGAACGCCTTCTGGCTGGCCACCAGCATCGCGGCTGTGATTGTGGCGGTGGAATTGATCGCCATTGCCTGGATCCGCACGCGCTACATGGAAACGCCGTTCATGCGCTCGATCGTGCAGGTCGTGGTGGGCGGAGCGCTGGTGCTGGCCGTGGGGATTCTGATCGGGAGTTCGTGACCGGGCATTGTCATCGGGTCGAACAGGTCCATATGCATCGATCTCGCTCGCCGTTTTGAGAACCTTTCCCTCATGTCCGATCCCGTTTCGCCCTCCGATGCCGTCAAGGCGAGCCTTGTGCTGCTCGCCGCCACAATCGCAGCGCTGATTATCGCCAACACGGGTCTCTCAGGCCTTTATAAATCGGCGCTCTATGCCGAAATCGGCTTCGACATGGGCCGCTTCGATTTCTCCAACACGGTGAAGGACTGGATCAAGAACGCGCTCATGGCGGTGTTCTTCGTGTTCGTGGGTCTGGAAATCAAGGCGGAGTTCCAGGAAGGCGCGCTGGCCGAGCGCTCGAAGGCGATGCTGCCTTTCGCTGGCGCGGCGGGCGGCATGGCGGTGCCAGCCATCATTTATCTCTGGATCACGCCGGATGCACTTGACCGCGGCTGGGCGATCCCGACGGCGACTGACATCGCCTTCGCCGTCGGCGTCGTGGGTTTGCTCGGCAAGCGCGTGTCACCGGCGCTCCGGGCATTCCTGCTGGCACTGGCGGTCATCGATGATCTGGGCGCCATTATCGTCATCGCGCTTTTTTATACGGGCGCGCTGAAGGCCTGGGC
>CAXTUM010000352.1:0-3984 GCA_964247205.1 uncultured Beijerinckiaceae bacterium | reverse complement strand
GGCCATGGGGGTCTCCGCCTCGGCCTTCGTCAATGCCACCGCGCTCTATATCATGCTGTTGCGCAATGGCCGCTTCCGGCCGGACAAGCTGGCGCGCAACCGCCTGCCCCGCGTGCTGGTCGTCTCGGTGCTGACGGGCCTCGCAATCTGGCTTCTGCATGAATTCGCCCGGCCATGGATGAAGGCCAATCATCCTTTTCCCATCCGCGCCGGTGCGCTGGCGGCGCTGTGCGGAGCGGGACTGCTGGTGCATGTGGCGCTGGCACAATTGCTGAAAGCCGCCGATCTCCTGCAGATCCGCGATGCCGTGCGGCGCTGATCCACTGGTTTGATGGTTCGATCACCATAATTCATGGGGCTTTTATCCCGGAATCGGGCATGAAAGCGC
This sequence comes from uncultured Beijerinckiaceae bacterium, assembly GCA_964247205.1. Lineage (GTDB taxonomy): Bacteria > Pseudomonadota > Alphaproteobacteria > Rhizobiales > Beijerinckiaceae > JADCCX01. The sequence goes on along the minus strand of CAXTUM010000352.1, from coordinate 3,596 downwards.
TTGATTCGAACGAAACGGAAAAAATCATGGCTCTCAAACTCTTCGGTGTCTATCGCTCCCGCGCCACGCGCAACATCTGGCTGCTTGATGAAATGAAGCTCGCATTCGAGCATATCCCGGTCATCCAGTCCTACCGGCTGGCCAAGCCGAAAGCCAAGGATGCGCCGCTGAACACAGCCTCGCGCAAGTTTCTCAAGGTCAATTCCAACGGCAAGGTTCCTTCCCTCAAGGACGGACGTTTGGTGCTGAATGAATCGCTCGCCATCAACCTTTATCTCGCCAAGAAATACGGCAAGCGCTCAGGCACGATGCTGGGACCGAAGAATGCCGCCGAAGACGGGCAAATGGTCATGTGGGCGCTCTGGGCTGTGACGGAGGTCGAGCCGCACAGCCTCAACATCATGTATCACCGGGTGAGCAAGCCGGAGGCCGAGCGTAATCCTGCCGTCGTCAGTGCCGCCATCGAGCACCTGCAGCGCCCCCTGAACGTGCTGGAGGACCATCTCGCCGCCAATGGCGGCTTCATCCTGGGCGGGCGTTTCACGGTGGCCGATATCAACACGGCCGAGGTGATCCGCTATGCGCAGGCCGCCCCGGAGCTGTTCGCCAATCGCCCCAGCCTGAAGGCCTGGATCGAGGCCTGCCAGGCCCGCCCGGCATTCAAGGCGATGATGACGAAGCGCAACGCCGAACCGGCATGATATTTTGACCTTCCGGGCTGGCCATGCGACAGGACCGCATGACCAGCCCTGATCCCGAATTGCTCGAATCCGCACGCAAGCTCTTTGCGGGTGAGGCCGATTTCATCTGGGGTTCGGACAAGATCAACGAACTGCCGCCGATGAAGCATCCGGAGATCGCTTTTGCCGGGCGATCCAATGTCGGCAAATCGTCGCTGATCAACGCTGTCACGGGCCGCAACTCACTGGCCCGGACCTCGCATACGCCGGGGCGCACGCAGCAGCTCAACTTCTTCACGATCAATGACCGCCTGAGTTTCGTCGACATGCCGGGCTACGGCTATGCGGCGGTATCCAAGCAGAAGATCGCGAACTGGACGAACCTCATCCACGAATATCTCAAGGGCCGCGCCAGTCTCGCCCGGGTCTATGTGCTGATCGACAGCCGCCACGGCCTCAAGGACCTTGACCTCGACATCCTGAAGCTGATGGACAAATCAGCCGTGTCCTACCAGATCGTGCTGACCAAGGCGGATCAGCTGAAAGGCCCGGAACAGGAAAGCCGCATTGCCGAGGTGCGCGAGCTGATTTCGAAGCGTGTCGCGGCCTATCCCGAGGTGCTGATGACATCCAGCGAGACCGGGTTCGGCATTCCTGAACTGCGCGGCGCGATCCTGTCGCTCATCCGCGAGCGCGGCGACAAGGGATAGGTTTACAGCAAGCCGCTGCCTTCCTTCAAACGCCTGAGACGCACATACAGCGCGCCTGTTCCGCCATGATGCTGCGCCGCATCCTCGAAACCCAGCACATAGCGGCGCTGGCCGGGATCGGAGAGCCAGTGCGGCACCAGTCTTTTAAGCACGCCGCGACCATCGGTCGTCGGCCAGCCGCGCTCGCCATTCATCGACAAACCGCCTTTTCCGGTGATCACCATCACGACAACGGCTCCTTCATGCACCTTGCGGTGGATGAAATTCAACAGCGCGCGATGTGCCTCATCCTGCCGCATGCCGTGCAGATCAAGCACACCGTCGATAGGTGACTGTCCGCGCGACACGCGCTGGCGCATACGGCGCTCCAGCGGCACCAATGGCTTGATGCCCTGCCGGGGCTCCGCAGCAAGGGCGCCGCCGATGGCGAGGCCTTCGAGTTTCACCCCGGTCTTGACGGGGGCCAGAGGCTCAACCTTGGGCATCATCCGGCCCGGCATAGGCCGGATGCTCTGCGCCACATGAGCCCATAGCGCACGCTCCTCATCCGACAGATGTGCCTTGCGCCTCATCGCGGGGTCTCGCGCGGCCACAGCATTATGAAGCGCATGGGATGGCGCAGAACGCCCGCGCGCGATCCGGCTTCCGCGCCCGAACCGTGGTAGAGATCAGCGCGCGCGGGACCAAGGATGGCCGAACCCGTATCTTCGGCTATCACGAGCTTGCGGAACGGCTCGACGCCCGATGTGAGAGGCAGATCGACCTCCAGCCACACCGGCAAGCCATAGGCCCAGATCGAGCGATCCACCGCGATGGAGCGCCACGGCGTCAGCGGCAGGCCTGCGCCGCCGATGGGACCGGAGGCGTCGGACAATTCATCCGCGAGACGGAAGAACACATAGCTCTGGTTCATGCCCATGATGCGGCGCGCTTCGACAGGGTTGGCGCGCAGCCATGCCTTCAGCTTGTCCAGCGTCGCATCCTCCAGCGGCATCAGGCCCTCGCGCACCACGATGCGGCCGATGGAGCTGTAGGGATGGCCGTTGCGACCGGCATAGGCGATGCGGGTATTGCGCCCGTCTGTCAGCTTGACGCGACCCGAGCCCTGGACCTGCATGAAGAAAACCTCCACGTCGTCTTTCAGCCAGAGGACCGGCTTCGCCAGCGCGCCAACATCGTCTCGCCAGATGGCGGCGCGGTCGGGATAGACCTCGTGCCCGCCATCGGCTTTTCGGCGGGCGGCGGCGAAACCCTCCGGAATGCCGGGCCAGGTTTCTCCCTGCGGAATGGTCACGAGATCGGGCGGACGCGCCAGAAGCGGGGCCCGGAAGGCTTCGGTCCGGACCAGTGATCCTTCCGTTTCCGGCTCGTAATAGCCAGTCAGAAACCCGGCCCCGCTCTGCGGTGTGATGTCGACCGGATCGAACCAGCGTTCGAAGAAGCTGCGGGCGTCATCGGATGATTTGATCGCGGTCATCCGCGCCGCATCGCAAACCTTGCGCAAGGCGAGGGGTGGCCTGGCCCCTTCCCGCAGCGCAGGTGCGCCCGTTGCCAACACCGCACAATGTTTCTCAAACACGCGCCATGCCGCAAGATGGTCATCCGTCGCCCAGTCGCGAATCGTGGAAAAAGCCACCGGCGTTGCGGCGGCGTCTTTCAGCTGTGGCAGCGGATCAGCCATGGCGGGTGCGGCCAGAAGAGCCAGCGCGGCAAGCAGCCAGCGCCAGCCCATGATCAGCCATTGCTCTCGGTGGCGACAAGCTTCCAGTTCGGATCGCGCGATGTCACGTCGCGGGCGAAAGTCCATATATCGGTGACATCGGCGATCTTGTCCGGGCTGCCGTCGACAACGACACCATTCTTGTCCCGCACGGTGGTGATCAGCTTCGAGCGGAAGTTCAGCGTCACATGGGCGAATTTGTCGCGCATCTCGGCAGCCACGAGATCGGCCTTGTCGATGGAGACAAAAGTCGTTTCCGATGTTTCGCCCTTGCCCTCGCGCTCGGTGATCGCCCCGGTGAAGCCGTCCAGCACATCCTTGGCCAGAAAGGTTTTCAGCGTCTTGCGGTCGCCTTTTGAATAGGCTTGGACGATCATTTCGTAGGCGCCCTTGGCCCCACCCACGAAACCACGCGGATCGAAAGACGGATCGGCCTGCATGATGGCGTCGAGGCCACTGGCCAACGGTGTTCCGGCGGCGGCGATG
>CAXTUM010000351.1:0-3988 GCA_964247205.1 uncultured Beijerinckiaceae bacterium | reverse complement strand
GACTACCGGACCAACGTCGAGCTGTACCCGAAGTGGCAGGCCTTCCTGCGCGCCCAGCAGCCCAAGACCTTGATCTTCTGGGGGCAGACCGACATCTTCTTCACGCCGGCCGGAGGCGATGCATTCCTGAAGGACCTGCCCAAGGCCGAGATGCACCGTTTGAAGGCCGGTCACTTCGCGGTCGAGGATCACCTCGACTACATCTCGGGTCAGATGCAGCGCTTCTACGCCGAGAAGGTTGCGACCGACAAGAAGATGGCCATGGTCACAGGCAAGTAGCCAAACGCCTCGGTCAACAACCTCCCGCTTGGCAAGGCGGGAGGCCCATACGCATTGAGAAGGACACCATGATGAGTGCGACCCCTGAGACGCCTCGCCCACCCCTGCCGCCGTTCACGCGCGAAACTGCGGCGCAGAAGGTCCGTATGGCCGAGGACGCGTGGAACAGCCGAGACCCGATCAGGGTGTCGCTCGCCTACACGCCGGACAGCCAGTGGCGCAACCGCACTGAGTTTCCGCGCGGCCGCGAGAGCATCGTTCAGATGCTGCGACTGAAGTGGGAACGCGAACTGGACTACCGCCTGATCAAGGAGCTGTGGGCTCATGACGGCAACCGCATAGCAGTTCGCTTTGCCTATGAGTGGCATGACGCGGCAGTCGTCTGGTACCGCGCCTACGGCAATGAAAACTGGGAGTTCGACGAGCACGGCTTCATGGCCTACCGGCACGCGAGCATCAACGATTTGCTCATCAGTGAGCCAGACCGCAAGTTCCGGTGGCCGCTGGGGCGACGGCCCGATGATCACGCTGGGTTGGGCGAGCTGGGCCTATAGCTCCCCATAGCCCTCGTACTCGCACACACCGCGCGACATTCACCATCGCGTCGGACAGGCTCGGCGCCGTTTCAGGAATCCGGCCATGCGGCCATTTCCGCCCCCGTGCGCCAAGGTATCACCGTTAGCCGCCGCTTGTCGCCCCGATGACGGTCGTTTGGTCGGCCGACGCGCACGATCTCGCTATAGATGACTATGGACTCGAAATCATTAATTCGCACACTAACCCGTTAGCCCAGGTCCGCGCGATCAACCAGGCGGCTGCGTTCAATCAGTGGTGTGGCATCGAAGTGACCAGCGCAGAGTCTGGCAAGGTCGAAATTGCGATGCCCTGGCGGCCTGAGGTAGGTCAGTACTCTGGCTTTCTTCACGCGGGGTTGATCGGCGCGCTCATCGACACTGCATGTGGCTTTGCCGCCGCGACCGTGGTTGGCCGGGTGCTTGCATCACACTACTCGGTCAACTTTCTTCGCCCGGCCACCGGCGAGCGATTTGTCGCTCGTGCTTGGGTCCTCAAGCCCGGCAAGTCGCAAGTCTTCACGGCTTGTGAGTTGTATGCAGTGGCAGGCGGCGCCGAGAAGCTCGTCGCTACGGGCGAAACTTTGCTCGTGGTGGTCAGCGGAGGCGCCGAGGCCTGACAGATTGATGACTCGCATTGGCGCTCCTTGCGCAACGTCGCCGTAGCCTTGATGGGCCCGAAGGTTGAGATTCTCGACCTGGAGCACGAACTCAGTGTAGACGCCATGGAGTACGTTGCGCGTTCTCAATGCTTCATTGCTGGCACTGCGATCATGTCGTTGCCGTTGCTCTACGCCTCATGGAACTGAACCAAGTCACGCTTCCGGTACGCGATGTGGTTGCCTCGGTAGCCTTCTATCGCAGCATGGGATTCGAGTTGATCGTCGATGCGCAGCACTACGCACGCTTCAAGTCCTTGAAGGGCGACGCCACCTTCTCGATTTCCCTTTGTGACGCATTCACCGCACCTTCGAAGACAGTGCTTTACTTCGAGTGCGCCGATCTGGACAAGCAGGTTCGCGCGCTGCAAGCGACGGGGATGCAATTCACCAAAGAGCCGAAAGACGAACCCTGGCTCTGGCGCGAGGCACGTTTGGTCGACCCGTCGGGCAATGTGATCTGCCTCTACCATGCAGGCGAACATCGTCTCAATCCGCCTTGGCGGGTATGACGACTCGATCGGATGGCGATCTTGCCAAGCGGCTGGATCGTTGATCTGTCATCGACGATTGCAGCCCCACGGTCGGCCCGCCCTTAGCGGGGCGGCAGCAAGGCCAGCAGCGCCGCCATGACGGCCTTGTCACCGCCCATGTCGGGGCCGGCATTCGCAGCCACGAGGACGCCTTGGCCAGTCTGTGGGAACAACACGACCGCGGCGTACCAGTTGCCATCCGAACCGCTATGCACCAGCACCGGCCCTTTTCGGCCAGCGATGGAGCCTTGCACACCCCAGCCCAAGCTGCTCGCACCGCCAGCAATTGCTACCTGCATCTGGCCGTACGATTGGGCCCGCAAAAGTCGACCTGCGCCTCGCGCGCCCGCGAGTTGATCCAGGCAGAAGCGGCCCCAATCGCGCATGCTCATGTGCATGTTGCCGGCCGGTGCGAACATCAATGGAATACTGTCCTCGGACTTGCTCACCGGATTGCCGCCGACATGACCCATCGGCTGCCCTTCGTGAGTGGTGCCATAACCCACCGAGCTCATTCCCAGTGGCTCGAAGACCTCGCGGCGCATCAATGCCTCATACGGCGTGCCGGATGCTCTTTCGGCAATCACTGCGGCGACAAGGAAGCCCGTGTTGCTGTAGCTGAACTTGGTGTTTGGGGCCGCCACCGGCTCTTCAGCGAGCGCATGAGCGAGGTACGCCAATCGCTGCGCAGGCATCGGACGTGCATCGGTATGGAAACCGGAAATGAACTCCATGTCGCTCGTGTCTTCGGGCAAGCCGGAGCGATGCGACAGCAGTTCCCTGAGCGTGACTCGCCGATATTGCGGATGCATGCCGGCGACCAGTTCGGGCAGCAGATCGGCCAAGGGCGCATCCAGCGAAAGCAAGCCGCGATCGACCAGCTTCATCAGCAGCGTGGCTGTCATGGGCTTGGCATCAGAGCCAATCAACCAGACGTCGCCGACCAACGCCGGCGCCGTGCCATCGTTGCGTCTCACGCCGTGCACGGCCTCTTGCGTGACCATGCCGTCGCTCAAGGCCATGCCTGCAATCGCTGGAGTCCGCGTGCCTTCGATTGCGTTCAGCAACACCGAGTGCAAATCGGGGCTCTGCGGCGGCGGTGCATCAGTGACTTGGGCCGCCATTGACATGGAAACGAAGCCGACCAGCGCCAAGGCAAACAGGGAACGAGACCACATGACTCTCTCCAGTCCAGCGTGAGGGGCTCACGACGCGACGGTGCGAAGTGAGTAGCCGGACTGTCTGTGATGCGAGCCCGCAAGAGAACGGGCGCGAGCGCCAATGCACCGTTACTTCGCATGGAAGAATGGGTCGACTCGACGCGGACTCGGAGTCACTCCGGTGCCTTGGCGGCGAGCCCGCGATCAACCGTCGTACTTAACGTTCAACGCGACGAACGCCGCAAGGGCCGCATCGCGATCCACCATCGTGCTCAGGCTGTGGGGACGGGCGTCCATCAGTCGCATGTAGGCGGTCGATTTCGGAACGCGCCGCTCCAGCAGGTTTTCGCCGTAAATTTGTTGGCTCGTCTGCCTGATCATGAAGAAATGGACATAGGCGACGCAATCCGCGGCGCTGAACGACGGGCCGAAAATGAACGGTGAAAAAGACGACAGGCGCGCCACCGCGTCCAGGCCGATGGTCAGGCGCTCCTTGGCCTCGCGCTTGGTTTCTTCGGAGACTTCGCCGCCGAAGAACGATTCCTTGTACAGACGACGAGCAACCCATTCCGAGTTGAGTTCGAGGTGCTGTATCAGCTCACGGCACTTCGCGCGCTGAAACAGGTCCGTTGGATACATCGGCTTGGCCGGGTAGCGTTCTTCCAAGTACTCGAGGATGGGCTGAGACTCGGACAGGTCGCCCTCTTCAGTCTCGATGAACGGTATCTTTCCCAGCGGCGAGCATTGTCGAAAGGTCTCTCGTTCCCAGGGGTACACGACACGTT
>CAXTUM010000350.1:0-3995 GCA_964247205.1 uncultured Beijerinckiaceae bacterium | reverse complement strand
TGGCGCAGCCCTTCCTGTCGGAAACCGCGCGGGTGCTTGAAAGCCGGGGCGCCACGCGCATCGCTGCCCCCTTCCCTCTTGGCGCTCAGGGCACGACCGAATGGCTCCGCGCCGCAGCGACCGAATTCGGCGTTGATCCCGCCACCTTTGACCGCGTGACGGCTGCCCCTCTGGCACGCGCCACTCTTGCCGTTTCCCGTCATCTGCCGACGCTTGAAGGCAAGCGGGTGATGTTTTTCCCCGATTCGCAGCTGGAGATTCCGCTGGCGCGGTTCCTTGCCAACGAGCTGTCGATGAAGCTGGAAGAGGTTGCGACGCCCTATCTGCACCGCGCCCATCTCTCGGGTGATCTGGCGTTGCTTCCCGCAGGCACGCCGCTATCCGAAGGCCCTGACGTGGACCTGCAGCTCGACCGCTGCCGCGAATCGCGCCCCGATCTGGTGGTCTGCGGTCTTGGCCTCGCCAATCCGCTGGAGGCCGAGAACATCACGACGAAATGGTCCATCGAGCTCGTTTTCACGCCGATCCAGGGTTACGATCAGGCGGGTGATCTGGCGGAGCTTTTCGCCCGGCCCTTCGGCCGTCAATCCCGGCTGGAGGTCTAGGCCATGCAGCTGACCCTCTGGACCTACGAAGGACCGCCGCATGTGGGCGCCATGCGCATCGCCACCGCGATGGAAGGCGTGCATTATGTGCTGCACGCGCCGCAGGGCGATACCTATGCCGATCTGCTGTTCACGATGATCGAGCGGCGCGGCAAGCGCACGCCGGTGACCTACACGACATTTCAGGCCCGCGATCTAGGTGGTGATACGGCTGAGTTGTTCAAGAATGCCTGCCAGCAGGCCTATGACCGTTTCAAGCCGGAAGCCATGCTCGTTGGTGCATCCTGCACGGCGGAACTGATCCAGGACAATCCTGGCGGTCTCGCGGCGGCGCTGAAACTGCCTCTGCCGGTGATCGCGCTAGAGCTTCCGGCCTACCAGAAAAAGGAAAACTGGGGTGCGGCTGAAACCTTCTATCAGCTCGTGCGGGCGCTGACAGGCGCACGTGCACAGGGTTTTGTCCGTGGCACACCTGCGGAAGAGAACCGCCGTCCCCGCTGCAACATCCTCGGACCGACGGCGCTGGGCTTCCGCCATCGCGACGATATTGCCGAAGTGAAGACGCTTCTGGGCATGATTGGCGTCGATGTGCATGTCACGGCTCCCATGGGTGCGCGTCCCGCCGATATCACACGCATGCCGGATGCAGATTTCAACATCTGCCTCTATCCCGAGACGGCCGAGACAGCAGCGAAATGGCTGGAGCGCACCTTCAGACAACCCATCGTGAAGACCGTGCCGATCGGCGTGGGAGCCACGCGCGATTTCATCCGTGAAGTGGCTATTCTGGCCGGTTTTGACCCTGACGCCACGCTGGCGCGGATCGAGGCGGAAATCGGCCCGCGCCTGCCCTGGTACTCCCGTTCGGTCGATTCGACGTATCTGACGGGCAAGCGCGTTTTCATCTTCGGTGATGCGACACATGCCATCGCTGCTGCCCGTGTGGCATCGAAGGAGCTGGGTTTCGAGGTTGTGGGCCTTGGCACCTATTCCCGCGAATTTGCCCGCGATGTGCGCGCTGCTGCGGCGCTTTACGGCATCGAGGCACTCGTCACCGATGATTATCTTGAGGTCGAGGAAGCCATCGCCGCAGCTCAGCCCGAACTGGTGCTGGGCACGCAGATGGAGCGCAACATCGCCAAGAAGCTGGGCATCGCCTGCGCGGTGATTTCCGCGCCGGTGCATGTGCAGGATTTCCCGGCCCGCACCTCGCCCCAGATGGGTTTCGAGGGTGCGAATGTGATCTTCGATACCTGGGTCCATCCGCTGATGATGGGCCTCGAGGAGCATCTCCTGGGCATGTTCCGGGGAGATTTCGAGTTCCGCGACGATGTGGCGGCCTCGCATCTGGGACATGGCCATGGTGCGCCCAAGGCTTCGGCGGCACCGGAAGTGGTCGCCGAGCCGATCATCGCCTCCAAACCGCTGCCGGCTGTGCTGGACCCCTCAATTCAGGACGCCGCGACCCATTCGATCTTCTGGACGCAGGATGCCGAAAAGGAACTGAGGAAAATACCGTTCTTCGTCCGGGGCAAAGCCCGCCGGAACACGGAACGCTTCGCCGCTGAAAACGGCCGTACTCCGATCACAGTGGAAACGCTCTATGATGCCAAAGCCCATTTCGGCCGCTGACATGACGCCCATGAAAGTCGTCATCGTCACGCTTGATACCCACCTGGCCAGCGCCTGTGACCGGGCGTGGGCCAAGCTGCGCGCGGAAATCCCCGGGCTTGAACTGAAGTTGCATGCGTCATCGGAATTCGGCAGCGATGATGCGGCCCTCGCGCGCTGTATCGACGACATCAACACTGGTGATATTATCCTGTCGACGATGCTGTTCGTAGAAGAGCATATCAGGGCGGTTTTGCCAGCGCTTCAGGCGCGCCGCGAAAGCTGCGATGCCATGGTGGCCTGCATGTCCGCGCCCGAGGTTGTGCGCCTGACACGCATGGGCAAGCTGCGCATGGGCGAGAAGAGCGGCGGCGCGCTGTCGTTCCTCAAGCGCCTGCGCGGCAAGACCGATGACAAGACCGGCGCGCCAAAGGGCTCCGGCGCTTCGCAGATGGCGATGCTGCGCCGCCTACCCAAGATTCTGCGCTTCATTCCCGGCACCGCACAGGACCTCCGGGTGTATTTCCTGACCCTCCAGTACTGGCTTGCCGGTTCCGAAGGGAACATGGCCAATCTCGTGCGCATGCTGGTGGACAAATTTGCCAGCGGCCCGCGCCAGATTTACCGGGGCCGCCTGAAGGTTGGCAATCCTATCGAATATCCGGACACTGGTGTGTATCATCCGCGCCTGCCGTCTCAGATTGCGGAGCAGGTATCCGCCTTGCCGCAACGCGCTGGGCAGATAACCGGACGCGTCGGAATCCTTGTCCTGCGCTCGTATATTCTGGCGGGAAATACCGCCCATTATGACGGCGTCATCAAGTCATTCGAGGCGAAAGGCCTTGAGGTTTTGCCCGTCTTCGCCAGCGGCCTTGATGCTCGCCCAGCGATTGATGCCTTCCTCATGAAGGATGGTGTTTCCACTGTTGATGCCGTTGTGTCCCTCACCGGATTTTCGCTTGTCGGCGGTCCTGCCTACAACGACTCGAAAGCGGCAGAAGAGATTCTGGCCAGGCTTGATGTTCCCTACCTTGCGGCCCAGCCCGTAGAGTTCCAGACGCTGGAGCAATGGGGTGCTTCGGGACGTGGCTTCCTGCCGGTCGAATCGACCATCATGGTGGCGATACCCGAGCTAGACGGGGCATCGGGTCCCATCGTGTTCGGCGGACGTTCGGATGGCGCGGGCGAGGCCTGCACGGGCTGTCACCGGGCCTGCGTGTTCGAATCGAACACCGGAAACCGTGACATGCATTCCTGCAGCGAGCGTGCCGACATGCTGGCCGACCGCGTCGGGCGTCTGGTGTCGCTTCGCCGCCGTGCGCGGGAAGACCGCAAGATCGCCATCACGCTGTTCGCATTCCCGCCCAATGCCGGAAGCCTCGGCACAGCGGCGTTTCTGGCCGTCTTCGAATCGCTCTTCAATGTGCTGAAAGGCCTGCGTCTGGCGGGCTACAAGGTCGATCTGCCGATGAACGTGGAGGCGCTGCGCTCCCGTATCATCGAAGGCAACGCCCAGCGCATGGGTTCGCTTGCCAATGTGCATGCGCTGATCCCGGCTGCCGATCAGGTGCGCAAGCAACGCTGGCTTGGCGAGATCGAGAAGCAATGGGGTCCTGCTCCCGGACGCCAGCAGTCAGATGGCCAGTCGATCCAGATCCTGGGCGAGAGCTTCGGCAATGTCTTCGTTGGCCTGCAGCCGGGCTTTGGATACGAGGGCGACCCGATGCGGCTCCTCTTCGAGAAGGGTTTCGCACCGACACACGCCTTCACCGCCTATTA
>CAXTUM010000349.1:0-4003 GCA_964247205.1 uncultured Beijerinckiaceae bacterium | reverse complement strand
TCTTCCTCGATGGATTCGAACAGGGCACGGAAATTGCCCTCGCCGAAGCCGTCATCGCCCTTGCGCTGGATGAACTCGAAGAAGATCGGGCCCAGCAGCGTGCCCGAGAAAATCTGCAAGAGCACCTTGGACATGCGGCCTTCCTTCGAGCCCAGCGCCACCGCGCCCTCGCCATCGATGAGAATGCCGTTGGTCCGCATCCGCGTGATATCCTCGCCATGGCCGGGCAGACGCGCCTCGACCTTCTCATAGTAGGTCTCGGGCGGCGACGGCATGAAGGGCAGGCCGTTGGCGCGCAATGCCTCCACCGTGGCGTAGAGATCGCGCGAGCCGCAGGCGATGTGCTGGATGCCCTCGCCCTTGTATTGCCGCAAATATTCCTCGATCTGACTCTTGTCGTCGAGGCTCTCGTTGATCGGGATGCGGATCTTGCCGCAGGGCGAGGTCAATGCGCGCGAGATCAGCCCCGTCAGTTTGCCCTCGATGTTGAAGAAGCGGATCTCGCGGAAGTTGAACAGCTTCTCGTAGAACGATGCCCAATGGTCCATGCGGCCGCGGTTCACATTGTGGGTGAGGTGATCGAGGTAGTGCAGCCCCGCTGGCTCGGGATGCGGGTCGCTGTCGCCCGTCCAGACGAAATCCACATCCCAGATCGAACCTGTGTTGACCGGATGGCTGGCGTAGCGGTCCACGAAATACAGCAGCGAGCCGCCAATGCCTTTGATGGCGGGGATACTCAGCTCCATCGGCCCGACCTTGCTGACGAACGGCTCGGCGCCCAGCGAAACCGCGCGCTCGTAGGCCGCCTTGGCATCCACAACACGGAAGGCCATGGCGCAGGCGCAGGGGCCATGCTCGCGGGCAAATTGCTGCGCGAAGCTGTCGGGCTCGGCATTGACGACGTAATTCACATCACCCTCGCGGTAGAGCGTGACATTCTTGGAGCGGTGCCTGGCGACAGGCGTGAACCCCATCAGGCGGAAGGCCCTGTCGAGTTCCGCCGGATCTGGATGGGCGAATTCCACGAATTCGAAGCCATCGGTCCCCATCGGGTTGGCGGATGTGATGGCGGCTGGCGGTCCATCGAAGGGGAAGGGTCCCATGGTCGTCTCCTCACGAGAATGAATGTGAGGCAAAGAATGCCATGGATCGCGCGCATGGTGTTTGCGTTCTGCCGCTGGACGAGAAACCTCGCTGCGCGAATCGTGTACAAAAAGCAAAAATCTGCTATTTTCATGCACATGGATCAGTTTGACCGCAAAATCATCAGCGCTTTGCAACTTAATGGCGCACAGACCAACCAGGAGCTGTCAGATACAGTCGGCCTGTCCCCTTCGCAGATTTCGCGCCGCCGCCAGCAGCTTGAACATGACGGGATCATCGAGGGTTACGCGGCAAGGCTTTCTGCGGAAAAGCTGGGTTTCGGCGTCCGCGTTTTCGTGCATGTGGCGCTGGCCGCGCATTCACCGGACAATTCCCGCCGCTTTGCCGAACTGGTGCAGCGCACGCCGGAAATCCTCGAGGCCCATGCGCTCACGGGTGATTCCGATTACCTGCTCAAGATCGTCGTGCGCAGTCTCAAGGATCTCTCGCATCTGATCAACGACACGCTGCTGCCGCATGAAAGCGTGGACCGCGTGCGCTCCGAAATCGTGCTGGAGACGCTGAAGGAAAGCGCCGCCTTGCCCGTGTGACCGAAAATGCACATTCGGCTTGCGTTCATGCCATGCCGTTGACACATAGGCGTGCCAACGGAGCGCAGCCTCAACACGGAGCGGCAACAATGTTCGACGCAAAATCTCTTCTCAACATGATTATGGGCGCAGGCCAGCAGGGCGCGCAGGGCGGCCAGCAAGGTGGTCCCGGCCAGAATGATCTTGGCAGCATGATCGGCAATGTGCTCGGCGGCCTTCAGGGCAAGGCCCAGGACGCCGCGCAGGGCGCGCAGAACATGGCTGGCGGCATGGGGAACGACCTCAATGACGCCGTGGCCAAGGCGAAGGAGGCGATCCAGAGCGGGAATTACGCCGGGCTTGCCGAACAGGCCAAGGGTTTCCTTCAGGGCAATGCAGGCGGTATCGCGCTTGGCGGTATCGCCGGCCTCGTGTTGGGCACCGGCGCTGGCCGCTCGATTCTGGGCTCTGCTGCCAAGCTGGGCGGCGTGGCGCTGGTCGGCGGCCTCGCCTACAAGGCCTACCAGAATTATCAGGAAGGCAAGCCGCTGGCCTCCTTCGGCGAACCCGTGCTGGCCGCTCCCGCCGGTTCCGGTTTCGCGGAAGGCGATGGCGACGACAATGCCAAGGCTCTCCTCATGGTGCGCGCCATGATCGCGGCGGCGGCTGCCGACGGCGAGATCGACGATACCGAGCGCGCCCGCATCATGGGCAATCTCAAGCAGGCCGGTCTTGATGATGAGGCGTCAGGTTTCCTCGACGAGGAATTCGCAAATCCGCTCGATGTGAACGGCCTCGTGCAGATGTCATCCACGCCTGAAATGGCGGCGCAGATCTACACGGCGGCGCGTCTTGCGGTTGATCCCGACACCGACGACGAGCAGACCTTCCTGGCGGACCTCGCCTCGGGGCTTTCGCTCGACAGCGAACTCACGGCGCATATTGATGCGGCGGCGGCTTCCGTGATGCAAAGCCAGCCGGTGTGAGCAAAACCGGGGATTGATCTTACCCCTGCGACTCATGGCATAGTCATCGCCGTGAGCCGCAATCCCTCCCCATGACCACTTCCCGCAAAAAGCGCCCGCTGTTCGACTGGGCCTTCCTGCTCGTCGCCGGGCTGTCCATCACTGCGGCCGTGCATGTCTACACGCGCGAGGGCTGGAGCGTCTTCCGCGACATCTTCTTCGATGACGTCTATCTGTTCGCGACCATCCTGCACAAGGTCGCCGCAGGTTGCCTGATCGGGGCGCTGGTGCGGCTGCTGGTGCCGCGCGAGCTGATCGTGCGCTGGGTCGGAGAAGGCTCCGGCCTCAAGGGCCTGCTCATCGCCTCCGCCGTCGGCGCGGTGTTTCCCGGCGGTCCTTTCACCATCTTTCCGCTCGCGGGCGCATTCATGCTGATCGGCGCGGACAAAGGGGCCGCCGTCGCCTTCGTCACGGGCTGGCTGCTGCTGGGTGTCAACCGCGCCATCATCTGGGAAATGCCCTTCTTCGGTGCCGACATCGTGGCGCTGCGCATGCTGGTGTCGCTCGCCATTCCCGTCCTTGCCGGAATCTTCGCGCGCTGGGCCGACCGGCTGTTTCCCGAAGCGAAGGAGGGCGGATGATCATCCTCGTCTTCTCCGCGCTTCTCTGGGGCATTGCCGCATGGCTGCTGGCCGTCGCATACCGCCGACACGACGGCACGGCGAAAGCTGGCTTCACCGAAGCCACGCGCGATTTCCTGCACCTGCTGCCGCGCCTCGCCGTCGGCGTCATCGGCGCGGGTTATATCGCCAGGGCGATGCCGCAGGACCTCGTGACGCAATGGCTGGGACCATCCACCGGCGCGGGCGGCGTGGCCATCGCCGCGCTGGCGGGCGCGCTGACGCCGGGCGGCCCGGTGGTCGGTTTCGCGCTCGGCGCCGCCGCGCTGAAATCGGGCGCGGGCCTGCCGCAGGTCATGGCCTTCGTCACGGGCTGGTCGCTCTACACCATCAACCGCGTGCTGGTGTGGGAGGTGCCGACGATGCCGGTGCGCTTCGTGATCATCCGCACAATCGTGTCGCTGCCGTTCCCGTTTCTTGTCGCGGGGGTTGTGGCGTGGCTGGGTTAGGATGCCGCAAATAGGAATAAGTTGACAGCTGTCAACTTTTTGGGGGTGCGTGCTTCATCCCTCCCCGTCGCAAGTCGGGTCTACTCGACTTGCGCAGTCAAAGTGTCCAGATCGGGCAAGCCCGATCTGGATGCGGGGAGGGTGGCGAACGGAGAGAGCCGGGAGGGGGTCGCGATGCTTTATCCGGAGAGGTCAGCGTGCCCCCCTCCCGACCCTGCGCTTCGCTGCGGGCCACC
>CAXTUM010000348.1:0-4012 GCA_964247205.1 uncultured Beijerinckiaceae bacterium | reverse complement strand
AACGATCTTGCGGCCGAGGATGCCGCCTTTTGCGTTGATGTCGGCGATCGCCTGCGCGAAGCCGTCTGTCAGCTGTTTGCCGAAAGCTGCGTTGGGGCCGGTAACCGGGCCGATAACGCCCACTTTCAGATCCTGCGCATAGGCGGCGCTGCTGAGCATGGTGCTCAGTGCAAGGCCCGCCAGGAGGCTTCTGCGATTCATATGGATTCTCCCATTTGTGTTCCCGGGGGTCGCCGCTCCCGGACGCGGTTTTGGAGGGCCAAGCGGCGTCTCTGAAAGGCAATCAAGACCTTTTTCAGCCGCTTGTCATCCGAAAACGTGAAAACCCTGCCTTATCCTTTCCGGCGCCATGAAAGCGGCCCCGAACCCTCAAAGGCAAAGGAATATTGTGTGCGCATCTGCTGCGCCCGCTGCATGCGCCAGCCGATCATCGTGGCGGTGAAAAGCATCACAAAATCAACGATGAAGTAGTGAGCGCTGAGCAATGTGCCCTCGAAAAGGGCAAAATGGATGAAGCGCACGCCGCAGGTCAGCATCGCCACATAGACCGGGAGGATCGTGAAGGGCCGCCAGGTCTGCGCCACGGCGCGCCCCATCTGCCATGCCGCAGCCCCGCCCATCACGATGGTGACAAGCACGAACAGCCAGATCGAATGTTCCTCGTGGAGAATGCCCTGCATGATCAAGCCTCCTCGCATTCGCGGACGGAAAACCGGTTCCCACTTTTCCTGCTCATGCTAGTGCTTTCCTCCCTCGAGATATGCCGCTTGCACACGCGGATCGGCCAGCAATTCCTTGCCGGTGCCGGTCATGGTGATCAGGCCATTGACCATCACATAGGCCCGGTGCGCCAGCTTCAGGGCATGGAACGCATTCTGCTCCACGAGGAATACGGTCATGCCCTCGTTTTTGTTCACGTCCTTGATCACCTCGAAGATCTGGCGGACGATGATGGGGGCAAGGCCAAGCGAGGGCTCGTCGAGCAGCAGGAGCTTGGGCCGGCACATCAGCGCGCGGGCAATCGCCAGCATCTGCTGCTCGCCGCCTGACAGCGTTCCGGCGCGCTGCTGCAAACGCTCTTTAAGGCGAGGAAAGATGGCGCAGATCTTGTCGAGATCATCCTTGAAATACTGCATTCCTGGAACCGCGGAACCCATCTGCAGGTTCTCGAACACGGTCATGCGCGGGAAAACCCTTCGTCCTTCCGGTGATTGCGCGATGCCTAGCTTCGCGATGTCGTGCGTCTCGGTGCGGGTGATGTCCTGTCCCCGGTAGATGATCTGGCCTTCGCGGGCCTGCGGAGTGCCGAAAATCGTCATCATGAGCGTGGACTTGCCGGCGCCGTTGGCCCCGATCAGCGTGACGATCTCGCCTTCGTTCACATCAAGGTCAACGCCCTTCAGCGCGATGATCTTGCCGTAATAGGCCTTGACGCCCCTGATCTGCAGCAGGGGACGCGGCGCGGCGGTGGCAACTGCGGCGCTCATAATCCCACCTCCGCCTCGATCTTGGCGACTTCCTCTTCGTCTTCCGCGCCTAGATACGCCGCGATGACCTTGGGATCGTTCTGCACGTCTTTCGGCGTGCCGTCGGAAATCTTGGTTCCGTAGTCAAGGACAACGACATGGTCCGAGATTTCCATCACCACGGACATGTCATGCTCGATCAGCATCAACGCGGTGCCCTGCTCGTCGCGTATCGCGCGCAAGAGCGTGTTCAGTTCAGCGCTCTCGCGCGGATTCAGGCCCGCTGCGGGCTCGTCCAGGCACAGCAGCTGCGGATCCGTGCACATCGCGCGGGCGATCTCAAGACGGCGCTGGTCTCCGTACGGCAGGTCACCCGCCGGATCGTCGGCGCGGTCCATCAGCCGGGTTTTCTCCAGCCAGTATTTGGCCTTCTCGATCGCGGCCAGCTCCGCGTCGCGGTAGCGCTTGAGGCCGAACAGGCCTCCCAGCGTCCATTGCGAGGCCTTCATCAGTGCGTTGTGCTGGCCCACCATCAGGTTCTCGAGCACGGTGAGGCCGGAGAACAGCCGGATATTCTGGAAGGTCCGCGCCACTTTCGCGATGGCCGTGACCTCATAGTCAGGCATCCGCTCCAGCAGGAACAGCCGGTCTGCGCCCGGTCCTTCCATGGCGCGGTCACTGTCGGTCAGCGCCTCGACACGCGCGTCAAAATCACCATTGCCGTGGCGGAACGCGATGCGCCCCTCGGTCGGTTTGTAGAACCCGGTGATGCAGTTGAACACCGTGGTCTTGCCCGCGCCGTTGGGGCCGATCAGCGCCGTGATCTCGCCGCGGCTGGCGGTGAAGCACAGGTCGTTGATGGCGACAAGGCCGCCGAAGCGCATCGTCAGATGCTCGACCTTGAGAATGGGGATCCGGTCAGCGGAGGTCATCATCCGTGCCCCTCCTTGATGTTCTCCGAGCCGATGATCTTGCGCTCCCTGAGGAAGATCGAGGGTGCGCGCGTGGCGATCAGTCCGCGCGGCTTCCAGAGCATCATCAGGACCATGCCGCCGCCAACCAGAAGCATGCGGTATTTGGAAGGGTCATCGCCGATGTAAGGCCGCAGGAACTCGAGCTCGCGCAGGATCTCGCTGCCCCCGATCAGGACGATAGCCGCGATGACGACGCCGACGAGCGATCCGGCGCCGCCCAGCACGACGATGGCCAGGATCAGAGCTGATTGCTCGAAGACGAAGCTTTCCGGCGTGATGAAGCCTTGTCTTGCACCAAAGAACGCACCCGCGAACCCGCCGAACATCGCGCCGATGGCAAAAGCCGTGAGCTTGGTGTTTGTCGTATTCATCCCGACGGCGCGGCAGGCGATCTCGTCTTCGCGCAGCGCCTCCCAGGCGCGGCCGACTGGGAGCTGCTTCAGACGCAGCGTTACCCAGGCCGTGACCAGCGACAGGATCAGGATGGTGTAATAGAGGAAAATCGTTCGATAGGCCGGCGACGGCTCCAGGCCGAACAGCGCGGCGAAACCATTGTCTGAGGCGCTGAACGGAATGCCGAAGAAGTCGATCTTGGGTGCGGAAAGCCCCGCCCCGCCGCCGGTCAGGTCGCGCCAGTTCAATGCGACAAGATAGATGATTTCACCGAAGGCCAGCGTGACGATGGCAAGGTAATCCCCCCTGAGGCGCAACACGGGGAAGCCGAGCATGATACCCCACATCGCTGCCATCACGCCCGCGACAGGCAGGGCGATCCAGAACGAGAATGGCCAGCCGTTCTGCGCCGAAACGGCGGCCAGAAGCGCATAGGTGTAGGAGCCGATGGCGTAGAACGCGACATAACCGAGGTCGAGCAGGCCCGCGAGGCCCACCACGATGTTCAGGCCCCAGCCCAGCATGATGTAGATCAGGATCAGAACGCCGAAATTATCCACCCATTTCGGCACCGTGCCCCAGCCCGCGATCAGCACCACGAGAACAGGAAAGATCGCGAGAAAACCGATGAAAACCGGCAGCCCGATCATCTCGACCTTGTGCATGTCGATTTTCGAGCCGCCTGCCGCTTGCTTGAGTGCAGCGGCCCGCGCCCTGTTCCACGCGAACCAGCTGCGCAGGATGCTGCCGATGAACACGGCCCCGACCATGCTGGCCAGCAGGCCGATGCGCGGTTTCAGCAAGATCTCGTTGTTCAGTGATTGATCGGTCTTGAGGCCGACGATCAGGCCGAACAGGCCCAGCGCCACCAGCGCCGCCCAGAGTGCGTCCTTGATCGCCCCTGCAGCATCAAAATGTTCTGAAACCTCTGCCGCTGATGCGGCGTCGGCGCGCACAGGAGCAGACATCTAGACCTTCTCCACTTCAGGCTTGCCGAGAATTCCCTGAGGCAGGAAAATCAGCGTGATCACCAGAATCGTGAACGCCGCGACATCCTTGTAGTCGATGGAGAAATACCCTGACCACAGGCTTTCAATCAGGCCTATGAGCAACCCTCCAAGCACTGCGCCGGGCAGCGAGCCGATGCCGCCCAGAACCGCTGCCGTGAACGCCTTCACG
>CAXTUM010000347.1:0-4016 GCA_964247205.1 uncultured Beijerinckiaceae bacterium | reverse complement strand
GCACGCGGTAATCCGGGAACGCCTTCGCCATTTCATCTGTGATGGCCTTGGCCTGATCTTCTTTGCCGATATTCGCCGCTATGAGGGGCTTGACCGTTTCGAGATACTTCACCAGACCGGCGAGGCTTTCAGGCGATGTCGGCTCTCCGTGTCCGGCAAGGATGAGCGGTGTTTCGCCGCGCCGTGTTTCGATCGACCGCAGTGCGGCAACCCATTGATCGATCTGGCGGCTGACCACCGCATGCACCTTGTTGTAGACAATGTCCTGCACAATGAGAGCGCCCGCCGCCGGGATTTCGACCGTGGTGATTTCCGGCGCCTCGGTATTAAGCACCTGGCGAAAGCGGAAAAGCACTCCGCCGATAGTCTCGTCGCCTTCGGCAACTATACCTCCGATGGCAGGCGCAGAAGACTCCGCTTTGCGGGCTGCAACCAGACCGGTTCCGCTTTCAGTGATGAACTTCGCCGTCACGGGACCAGCATGCACTGGCCCCAGCCCCAGCTGATGGAACCCGAACCAGTGATCGGGATGTCCATGGCTGAGGATCACGCGTTGCACGGGCTTGCCGAGGCTGACGAGATAGTTCTTCAATTCGAGCGCCGAGGCAGGCACATATTGGCCGTCGATCAACACCAGGCCGTTCGCCGTCTCGACGATATGGGACGTGACCATGGCTCCTGCTGGATCAGCCATATAGGTATGGATGCGCACGCCGCCGCGCTCGTTCACGAAGACCTTGCCCCTGAACGCAGTGGGAGTGATATCCCGCCCCTGTGCGCGGACAGGACCGGCAAGGAGCGTCGCCCCAACGGCGGCAACAACAGTACGTCTGGTGAGTGTCATGATCGCTTCTCCTGGGTTGATGGGAAACAATAACATCTCCATTGATCGATCATAGCCGGTTGAAGTTAGACATATCGTCCGATATATTGGAACGATGCATGATCACCTCGCCCGCCTCGCCGTTCTGGCTGCCATCGCGGATTCGGGTTCAATGGCAGAAGCCGCACGGAAACTCGGCACGGGAAAATCCGTTCTAAGCCACCACATCGCAGCGCTGGAGAAGCAGCTTGGCGGCCGCCTGCTCGACCGGAGCGGTCATCGCGCTACGCTGACGCCGCTGGGACAAACGCTCGCAGCCCATGGCCGCGCCATCGCGCATGAGGGCGCAAAGGCTGTGGAAGCGGTGCGGGCTTTCGAGCAACCCGTCGGCATCCTGAAGATATCGATGCCGTCCGGAGTTGCTGACGCCATTCTCATTCCGATGCTCGCGGCATTTCTGGCGGAATATCCTGGCATCCGCTTCGAAGTCATCGCAACCGATGACTACATCGATCTTGACGCGGAAAAGATCGATCTCTCATTCCGGATCGGAATCGAGGCAGACTCGCACCATGTCAGCCGACGCCTGATGTCGGCTCCCCGGATATTCTGCGCCAGCCCGGCCTATCTCGCCAAAGCCCCGCCGATCCGGACGCTGCAGGATCTCTCCCGCCATCCCTTCCTCGCATTTATCACGAGCGGCATGGAGCCAGTCTACAGTGCCCGCGGTCCCGACGGATCGAACCACGAGTTTCAGGTGACCTGCCGTGCCATCACGTCCAGCGGCATGTCGCTAAGGGAGTGGTGCCGCGCCGGAGTCGGCCTGAGCCGCATGCCGGAGTTCATGGTTGCATCCGATATTGCTGACGGACGCCTTGTTCACGTCCTGCCCGGTTACACGACGAGTGAAGCCGCCTTGCATGCGGTTTTCAGGCCGGATCGGCTAAGGCCGGCCAATGTCAATCGACTGCTTATGCATGCAGAAGCCTGGTTCAGGGCAAAACCGGCGTAGAAATCACTCCAGATCGGTATCCAGGATCGACATGGTGAAGCTGTAGGAGCGGTCACCGTCCTCGTCGTCGAGGAACACGATGCCGATGAACTCGTCACCGATATAGACCTCGGCGGAATCGTTCTTCTTCGGGCGCGCCTGGACCTTGATGGCGGCATTGCTGAAGGTCTGGCGCAGGTAGGTCTCGACCTTCTGCAGTTCCGCTTTGTCCACGTGACGCCTCTTGAGTGTTCGCTGTTTGGGGCCGGAGAAGTGCCACGGGCTGCCAGTGGAGGCAAGGGGTTTTGGCCGAATGAGGACCGCTCTGGTGAAGAGTCCTTGGCAACGTCATGCACCTGTCACAGACTGTCCCTTGAAAAGCGGCAGGTCTCAGGCCAGGACCACCGCAGGGAGGGCACCATGACTGATAGCGAAAACTCGGATACTCATCTCCTGCGCTCGCAGCGCTATGAACTCGCCGAGGACATAGGCACCAACGTCTCGGACAATCCCACGATGGGCGAAATGATTGCCCAGCGCATGTCGCGGCGCGATCTGGTCAAGGGCGTGCTCGCCGTGTCTGCTATATCAGCCGTCGCGGCTCCTGTAATCAGCGCCATGGAGGCGAAAGCGCAGGCTGCAAACACGACGCCCTCCTTCAATTTCAAGGAGATCGCGGCAGGTTCTGACGAAAAACATTATGTCGCGGAAGGCTATGATGCCGATATCCTGATCCGCTGGGGTGACCCGGTGTTATCTGGCGCGCCGGAATTCGATGCCCATAAACAGACGGCGGAGAAGCAGGCTCGGCAATTCGGTTACAACAACGATTATCTCGGCTATCTCCCGATTGACGGCAAATCCGATCACGGGCTGCTGTGCGTCAACCACGAATATACCAACGAGGAACTGATGTTCCCCGATCTGCCGGGCAGGCAGGACATGGGCCGCTCCTACGGCACCAATTTCGCGCAGATGACCAAGGCGCATGCCGATATCGAGATGATGGCCCACGGCGGCTCCGTCATCGAAATCCGCAAGACCAACGGCAAATGGGCCGTGGTGACAGATTCGAAATACGCCAGACGCATCACGGCGGAAACGCCGATTCAGCTCACCGGACCCGCTGCGGGCCACGAGCGCATGAAGACCAACGCCGACCCCACCGGCACGAAGGTCAATGGCATGGTCAACAATTGTGCGGGCGGCCGCACGCCTTGGGGCACCTGGGTGACCTGCGAGGAGAACATCAACGGCTATTTCTGGGGCAAGATCGACGAGAGCCACCCGGAATTCCGCAATTTCCGCCGCATGGGCATCCCCGGCAACTGGCAGAACTGGGGCCAGTATCATGACCGTTTCGACGTGACGAAAGAGCCGCGTGAGGCCAACCGCTTCGGCTGGGTCGTGGAAATTGATCCGTTCGATCCAACATCAACACCGAAGAAGCGCACCGCCATGGGCCGCTTCAAGCACGAAGGTGCGGCTGGCATCACCAATAGGGATGGCCGCTACGCCGTATATCAGGGCGACGACGAACGCTTTGACTACGTCTACAAGTTCGTGACCGAGGGCAAGGTGGACCCCGCCAACCGCGCGGCGAACATGGATCTGCTCGACAAGGGCACGCTCTATGTCTCGAAATACAATCCTGATGGATCGGGCGAATGGCTGGCGCTGGTGCTGGGCAACGGCCCGCTGAATGCCGCGAACGGCTTCAACAGCCAGGCCGATGTCGTGATCGACGCCCGCCGCGCCGCCGATCTGCTGGGCGCCACCAAGATGGACCGACCGGAGGACGTGGAAGCCAATCCCGTGACCAACAAGGTCTATGTGATGCTGACCAACAACAGCAGGCGCATGGCAGGTCAGGTGGATGCCGCCAACCCGCGCTCGGACAACCGCTTCGGCCACATCATCGAGATCAACCCGCCCGATGGTGATCACGCCGCCACAAAATTCACCTGGGAGATTCTGGTGAAATGCGGCGATCCATCCGTGGCGGCTGTCGGCTCGACCTTCCACCCCAACACCACGAAAGACGGCTGGTTCGGCATGCCGGACAATTGCGCCGTGGACGCCATGGGCCGCCTCTGGGTGGCCACCGACGGCAATTCACAGGCGCGCACGGGGCGCAACGATGGCATCTGGGCGATGGAAACGGCAGGTGCTGCGCGCGGGACGTCAAAGCTGTTCTTCCGC
>CAXTUM010000346.1:0-4023 GCA_964247205.1 uncultured Beijerinckiaceae bacterium | reverse complement strand
AAACAGATGACCACTTTCCATTTCGAACTCGTTTCCCCCGCCAAGCTCCTCTTCGAAGGAGCGGTCGAAAGCGTTGTCGTGCCCGGCCTCGAAGGCGACATGACGATCATGGCGAACCATGCCGCGCTGATGACATCGCTGCGCCCCGGCGTGGTGACCATCGGTGACGGCAAATCCTCGAAGCGCCTCTATGTGCGCGGCGGTTTTGCCGATGTGAACGCCTCCGGCCTCACCATCCTCGCCGAACAGGCGACGCCGGTGGAAGAGCTTTCCGCCGAGGACATCGCGGCTGAGATGAAGAACGCGGAAGAAGACCTGCGCGACGCCAAGAGCGACGAAGCGAAGCGTATCGCCTCGGAAAAGCTGGGACAGCTCAAGGACGTGATGGCGGTCATCAGGAATTGATCGTTTCTTCCCTCTCCCGCTTGCGGGAGAGGGTGGACGAGCGAAGCGAGGCCGGGTGAGGGCAGCAGCCTCGCCGAAATGCCCTCATCCGGCCCTTTGGGCCACCTTCTCCCGCAGGCGGGAGAAGGAATATACAGCCGCCCTGCCAGCTGTTTTCGTTTTACGCCCGCTCTGATACGATCAATCCATGCGCAAACCACGCCTTGCAGCCCTGCTGATCGTTGGAGCAATCCTGAACCTTTCAGCCCGCGCCGATGAAGCCGGGGACAACGGTATCTGGCAGGGCACCTATGATTGCAGCCAGGGCGAGACACTGCTGCGCATGACCATCGGCCCCGAGCGCGACAAGCAGCGCGAAACCGTCTTCTATTTCTATCCCAGACAGGGCGCGCCGGACCGCTCCTCCGGCTGCTTCTCGATGACCGGGCGGCCGGTCCCTGGGAAAGACGGCTGGTTTCTCTTTTCGCAAAAGACATGGATCAACCAGCCGCCTAACTATGTCATGGTGGATCTCATAGGCCGCATCGACCCGGACGGCGGCTTCGAAGGTGTGGTCCATGGCCCCGGCTGCGGACGCTTCATCCTGAAGCGCATATCGGACAAGGCCGATTTTCCCGAGGCCTGCATACCGATGACGCAGTAGGCTCCGTGCAGCTTGTCATCCTGCCGTCTCAGCGCCATTGTAGCTGCAACAGTATACAGGAGCTGACCATGACCGAGAACCCGACCGCAGGCCTGACTCGCCGACAGGCCTTCACCATCGCCGCAGCCGCAGGCGTGGCCGCGACAACGATCATGGCAGCGACACCCGAGGAAGCGCTGGCGCAGGCTGCCAATCAGGGTGCCAGCCCCACATTCACGCTGCTTCTGGTCAACGACATCTACAAGATGAGTGAAGTGAGGGGCCGCGGCGGTTTTGCGCGCCTCGCCGCCATCGCGCGCGCCGAGAAGACGAAGGGCGTGCCCTGCCTCTACGCCCATGCCGGGGACATGTTCTCGCCATCGCTGATGTCCGGCTTCGATCAGGGCCAGCACACGGTGGAACTGCTGAACGTTGTGCCGCCCGATATCTTCGTGCCTGGCAACCACGAGTTCGATGGCGGCAAGGAGAATTACGCCAAGCTGACGAAACTGGCGAAATACCCCACCTTCGCGGCCAATCTGCGTGCGGCGGATGGCTCGGTCCTGCCCGACCACAAGGACCGCGCCATGGTCGATCTCGGCCCGGTCAAGGTCGGCATCTTCGGCGTGGCGCTGGCCTCGAGCCCGCTGATGTCCTCAACGGGCGACCTCAAGTTTCTGGATGAAATGACCGCCGTGCGCGAACAAACCAAGGCGTTGCGCGATGCGGGCGCGGATATGATCGTTGCAGTCACGCATACCGATTTCACCCGTGATCTGGAAATCGCCCGCTCACGCCTTGTCGACGTATTGTTGACAGGCCATGATCACGACCTGCGCGTGGTCTATGACAACCGCACCGTCATGGTGGAATCGGGCGAGGAAGGCGAATACGTCACGGCGATCGATATTTACGCCACCATCGGCGAGCGCGAGGGCAAGCGCGCCGTGACATGGCTGCCGCGCTTCCGCATCATCGATTCCGCCACTGTCACGCCCGATCCGGAAGCACTCGCCATCGTCAAGAAATACGAGGGCGATCTCTCCAAGGAGCTTGATGTTTCGCTGGGAACCACGGCGGTCGATCTCGACAGCCGCTCGGCTTCGGTCCGTTCGCAGGAAACCGCCATCGGCAACCTCATTGGAGATGCGATCCGCGCCTCGACCGGGGCCGACGTGGCGATCACCAACGGCGGCGGCATCCGCGGCAACAAGCAGTATCCGGCGGGAGCCACCATAACCCGCCGCGATATCCTGACAGAACTGCCCTTTGGCAACTCGACCGCCATGGTCGAGGTGACGGGCAAGGACATCAAGGACGCGCTGGAAAACGGCGTCTCCCAGATCGACAACCGCGCCGGACGCTTCCCGCAGATTTCCGGCATGATGATCACGATCGACCAGAAAGCTGCTGTTGGCAGCCGCATCACCGCGATCCAGATTGCAGGCAAGGATCTCGATCCGGCTGCAAAATACAAGGTTGCGACCAATGACTTCATGGTGGGCGGCGGCGACGGCTATTCGGCCCTCGCCCGGGGCCGCGTGCTGATCGGCAAGACCGACGGCAAGCTGATGGCCAGTGTCGTCATGGCTTACGTGCGTGCAGCAGGGGCCGTTCAGGCCAAGATTGACGGGCGGATCACCCTGAAGTGACGGGTTATCAGGCGGCTCTGGCCGTTTTCCTGCGACAGAACGAGGGCGGCTGGACCGCCCTTCCTTTCTTTCAGAATGGTTCTGCCAGCCGGCTCATGCTGCGGCTGGATCAACTGGTTGCCTCGGGCAACCATATTCTCCCCTCCCCTCATGATCTCTTCAATGCGCTTGCCCTGACGCCGCCGGCTCACGTCAGGGTGGTGATCCTCGGTCAGGACCCGTATCCCACACCCGGGGATGCTCATGGTCTGGCCTTCTCCGTGAACCACGGTGTGAAAATCCCGCGCTCGCTCGCCAATATCTTCAAGGAGATGGAGCGCGATCTGGGCTTGCCGCGCCCACCGCACGGCCATCTCGCGCATTGGGCTAGTCAGGGCGTGCTGCTCCTCAACACCTGCCTGAGCGTGGAAGCAGGCAAGGCTGGCAGCCATCGCAAGCTGGGCTGGCAGGCCCTGACGGACCAGGTCATCAATGCGGTTTCACGCAAGTCTGACGGTGTCGTTTTCATCCTGTGGGGAGCCGATGCGCAGGCGAAGCGGGAAATCATTGCCGGGAGCAACCATCTCGTCATCGAAAGCGCCCATCCCTCGCCCTTGTCGGCACGGCGCGGATTCTGCGGATCAAGTCCCTTCAGCCGCACGAATGCCCATCTGCAGTCGCAAGGACGCGGCGTTATCGACTGGAAGCTGCCCTAGGCTCACGTCACCAGCACCGGCGTTCCCACTCCGACACGCTGATGCAGGTCGATCACGTCCTGATTGATCATCCTGATACATCCGCTGGAGACGGACTGGCCGATGGACCAGGGCTCGTTGGTGCCGTGGATGCGGTAGAGCGTGTCGCGGCCGTCCCGGTAGAGATAGAGCGCACGGGCGCCCAGCGGATTGCGCAGGCCCGGCTCCATGCCGCCCGCCCAGCGGGCGTTGCGCTCGGGTTCGCGGGCGATCATGTCGGCAGTCGGGGTCCAGCGCGGCCATTCGGCTTTCCGGCCCACGATGGCCCTGCCGCTCCAGGCCATCCCCTCGCGCCCGACACCGACTCCGTAGCGGATGGCCCGTCCGCCCTCCATGATCAGGTAGAGATGACGTTCGGATGTATCGACGATGAGAGAGCCCGGCGGCTCCCGGCCGGCATAGCGCGAGAAGGAGCGCTGGAATTCCTGGTCAATTTCCGTCAGATCGACTGCGGGCAGAGGAAACGGCTCGGAGGAAACAGCCCCGTACGCCCCTGCAAATACCATCTGGCTCGGAAGGAAGTTCACCGGAGAAAGGCTCCCCGCCGGCAATCGGGAGCAGCCCGCAGCCAGGAGCGGCACCCCAAGGATTAAGCTGCGCCGCGTCAGGC
>CAXTUM010000345.1:0-4024 GCA_964247205.1 uncultured Beijerinckiaceae bacterium | reverse complement strand
ATGGCCTCTGTGCCGACCATGACGCCGCCCAAACGCCTCGCCAAGACGGGCGAGCTGGCGCTGTCCACCAAGGCGCTGATGAAGACCTTTGGTGCGGTGAGTTTCTTCCGGCCCAATGCACGCGTCGTGAAAGCGGCGAACGACGTGAACATCACGGTGCGGCGGGGTGAAACACTGGGCATCGTGGGTGAATCCGGTTCAGGCAAATCCACCGTGGCGCGCTGCATCGCGCGATTGATCGACCCGACGTCGGGCGAGATCAAGATCGGCGATCTTGATGTCGCGACCATGCCGGAGCGGCTGCTGCGGCCGCACCGCAAGGAAATCCAGATCGTCTTTCAGGACCCCTACCGCTCGCTCAATCCGCGCCGCACCGTAGGTGCCTCGATCATCGAGGGACCGGTGAATTATGGCCTTGGCCATGCCGACGCCATGCAGCGGGCGCGGGGCCTGATGACACTCGTCGGCCTCTCGCCGGATGCGCTGGATCGTTATCCCCACCAGTTCTCGGGCGGACAGCGCCAGCGCATCGCCATTGCCCGTGCGCTCGCCATGGAGCCCAAGGTGCTGATCGCGGACGAGGCGGTGTCGGCGCTGGATGTCTCGGTGCAGGCGCAGGTGCTGAAGCTTCTCGACGATGTGCGCATCAAGTTCGATCTCGCCGTGCTGTTCATCACGCATGATTTGCGCGTGGCAGCCCAGATCTGCGACCGTATCGCCGTGATGCAGAAGGGCATCGTGGTGGAACAGGGCAGCACGGCGGAGATTTTCGCCAATCCGCAACATCCTTATACGAAGGCGCTGTTTGATGCTGCGCCGGGCAAGGGATTTGCGTTCGGGGGGAGCTGATACGCTTTGGCTTCCTTTCAGCGCGCCAGAGCCCGCATCGCGCCTTCCAGTCCATCCAGCGTCAGCGGGAACATCCGCCCCGCCATCAGCTTGCGCAGCATGACCAGCGAATGCGTGTAGCCCCAATGCGCTTCCGGCACCGGATTCAGCCACACCGCGCGGGCAAAATGATCCGTGATCCGCGTCATCCAGGCCTCGCCGGATTCCGCGTTCCAGTGCTCCACCGAGCCGCCGGGATGGCTGATTTCGTAGGGGCTCATCGAGGCATCGCCGACGAAGATCACGCGATAATCTGACCCGTAGGTGCGGATCACATCCTGCGTCGATATCACCGCCTCGTGCCGCCTGCGGTTTTCCTTCCACACCCGCTCATAGGGGCAATTGTGGAAGTAGAAATAATCCATGTGCTTGAACTCGGATTTCGCCGCCGAGAACAACTCTTCCACTTGGCCGATATGCCAGTCCATCGATCCGCCGATGTCGAAGAACAGCAGCACCTTGATGGCGTTCTTTCGCTCCGCCCGCATCTGGATATCAAGAAAGCCGCGATGCGCCGTGCCTTTGATCGTGCTGTCGAGATCCAGTTCATCGAGCGCACCGGAGCGGGCGAACTTGCGCAGGCGGCGCAGCGCGAGCTTGATATTGCGGGTGCCAAGCTCCACCCCGTCGTCGAGATCGCGAAACTCGCGCTTGTCCCACACTTTCACGGCGCGGAAATTCCTGTTGCCCTCCTGGCCGATGCGGATGCCTTCCGGATTGTAGCCGTAAGCGCCATAGGGCGAAGTGCCCGCCGTGCCGATCCATTTGCTGCCGCCCTGATGCCGGGCTTTCTGCTCGGCCAGCCGCTGCTTCAGCGTCTCCCACAGCTTGTCCCAGCCCAGCGCCTCGATCTGCGCGCGCTCTTCCGGTGAAAGATGCTTCTCGGCCAGCTTGCGCAGCCATTCCTCCGGCAGTTCAGCCGCCGCAACGCCATCGGGGCCAGCACCTTCGCCCAGTCCCTTGAACACCGTCGAGAACACCCGGTCGAACTTGTCGAGATTGCGCTCGTCCTTCACCAGCGCGGAACGGGAGAGATAATAGAACTGCTCCACGGATTGCTCCGCCAGATCGCGCTTCATCGCCTCCATCAGGGTGAGATACTCCCGGAGGGTGACCGGGATTTTGGCTTCGCGGAGGCTGGTGAAGAAGTTGAGGAGCATGAATGTTCGAGCTCAATCAATAAGGGGTCTATCGAAACAGATCGGCGTGTGAACCAGTCGCGGCAAGCTCCAGAAACTCGGGTCCTACATCATAGATCAGCAGCCAGTCCGGCTCGATATGGCATTCCCAGAACCCCATATACTCGCCACTCAGCCTGTGCGGACGGCAGCGCGCGGGGAGTAGCTGGCCTGCGATCAGAAGCTCAAGAACCT
This sequence comes from uncultured Beijerinckiaceae bacterium, assembly GCA_964247205.1. GTDB lineage: Bacteria > Pseudomonadota > Alphaproteobacteria > Rhizobiales > Beijerinckiaceae > JADCCX01. The sequence goes on along the minus strand of CAXTUM010000345.1, from coordinate 1,763 downwards.
GTGCGAGCTTCTGCGGATTGAGCCCGCGTTTCAGCATGCGCTTGTAGTCTCGCCTAAAGCGATTGGACTGGATGATCTGCTTCATGGCCGCTGAATCAGCTGTCGAGATCAGCCATCAGATCCGCAACGCTTCCAAACTTTTTCGCGCTTTTGCGATAGGCCGGATCTTTCAACTCGCGCATAGCAGCCTCGGTCTCCTCGTTAGGGACCTTGAGTTCAAGCGGAATGCCGCGATGCCTCACGACCTGCGTGTAAAACAGCGTGATCGCCGTTGTTGCGTTGATACCGAGCGACGCAAGGATGGCGTCCGCTTTTTCCTTGAGTTCCGGCTCCATACGGGCCTGGACCGTGACGCTTTTTGACATGGGCTACTCTCGCAGTTCGGTGATTATGAGGATACAAATGTATTTCAATTGCACTACATGTCAAGGTTATCCCGGTGGATGCATTTAGAGTTCGTTACCCCGCCACCTCGCCCCATCCCCCGTTCCACGCCTTCCCGAACCCGCCGTTGAGAAACACCTTCTCCGGCGCAATCCGCCAGAACCAGAACCCCGGCAATTGCACATAGAGCGCAGCCTTCGGGTTCTGCGCGATGTAGACCAGGCGTATCCGGTCATATTCCGCCTCGCCCGGCCTTGCCGCTACGGCCATCCCCGTCAGCGTCAGGCGGGGATGCGCCAGAGGATCGCCCTTGCCGATGCTGGAGATCAGCAGCGACACGCGCTGGTCCGCCTCCAGATGGCCGGTATGGCTGGAAAGGTGCGAGGTAATGATCAGGGGAGCAAGGTCTTCGTCCCGTGCCAGCGCCACCAGCGAGGTGAACGGCGCGCCTGTAGCATCGAGCGTCCCCAGAGTGGCATGCGTCGCGCCGTTGATCAGATCGCGGATCAATCCGGCGTGGTCAAAAGCTGGCATCGGCGGTTCGGCGGTTTTCACGTTGGCTTAACCTTGTGGGCGAATGATGCTTCACGCATCCGTGATCGGCGTCTATGGTGCTGGAGATGGCCCGGTGGGGGAGCGGCGACCCCGTTGCACCGCAAGTGCTTCGCATCCCTGGTTCAAGTCCAGGGCTGGGCCTCCACTCTTTCTTCAGTGAATATGGCTGCCGCCGTTCACATCGATCTCCGATCCCGTGACATAGGCCGACAGGTCAGAGGCGAGGAAGAGATAGCATCCCGCGACGTCCATCTGCGTGCCCACCCGTCCCATGGGAATGCTCGCCAGCACGCCCTGGCGTTGTTCGTCCGTCATCTTGCCCGCCGTGATGTCGGTGTCGATCAGCGAGGGGCAGATTGCATTGACACGGATGTTGTCGGGCCCCAGTTCGCGCGCGCAGGCCTTGGTGTAGCCCAGCATGGCGCCCTTGGCCGCTGCATAGGGCGTGCCGCCGAACACGCCGCCGCCGCGTTGCGCCGAGACCGACGACATGTTGACGATGGAGCCCTGTTTCGCCGCACGCATGAAGGGCACGACAGCCTGCGTCATGTGGAAACAGCCGCGCATGTTGATATCCATGATGCGGTTGTAGATGTCATCTGTGACGGCTAGCAAGCGCTCTGGTGCTGTGACGCCTGCGTTGTTCAGCAGCGCATCGATCCGCCCGTGCCGTGCGATGATTCGCGCGACTGCCTTGTCGCAATCCCTGCGCTTCGTCACATCGCACTTCAGCGCCATGTGGCCGCGGCCCTTGAGCCCTGCTGCGGTCTCGCGGGCCATATCAAGGTCGATGTCGAGCACCGCGATTTTCGCCCCGTGCTCCG
>CAXTUM010000344.1:2772-4036 GCA_964247205.1 uncultured Beijerinckiaceae bacterium | reverse complement strand
GCAGATATAATGATACAATTGTGGTCTTATTGCCTCCGGTCACATTAAGATTGGTGGACATTTCCAACGGTGATTGTGTTGTTTAGCGACATTATTTCATCCAGAGCATGATATCAGCGGGCGCCCGCGCGGCGGTAGACGGGTTCCATCGAGGATAGCGTCTCGCCGCTTGTCTTGACGCAGAAACCCGCAGGAGCCGGAACATAACCGCCCACGATGGTGGCATGGTCCAGGCAATTGCCGAAGGCGACGGAGCACTCCGTCGGGTTCATGTAGACCGAACCGGCGGAGCGCGCCACGGCATTCGCGCGGGCGAAGATGGTGCGGCACAGGCCCTGGCTGAGGCTTTCGCGGCAGTTTTCCTCGGAGCGGACAATGGTTCCACCCATGCATTCACCCACGAAAGCGAGATAGCCGATCAAACCGGCGACACCCGCAATGAACAGCAGGATCAGCGCGCGGATCACGCCGCTTTCTCCTCGAACGCCAGCAAAACACCGAACGCCGCGCCGGATGGCACAACAATCCGACCCTGCTCCTTGCGATGCGGCACATTGTTCTTGCGCAACGCTAGTTCTGTCGCGGCAAGACGGGATACCTCGAAGACAATTGCCCCAAACCGCGCCTTGCGCCCGTTGAACAGCACCGGATCATCCCCCAGCGCGGCCCGTGCAGCAGCGGGAGACCAGACCGAGAGCGCCCCGCGCCTTGTCTCCATCGTCACACCAGCGACATCAAAGCGCGGCGATCCGCCCAGCCAGCCCTTGAGAAAAGCCGCCGCATCCTGCGGATCATCCCTGATTACAACCACGCGGCTGATACCTTGCACAGTGTTTTCGTGCTCCTGAAACGCCGGGTTCCAGAAATTCTCCGGGTTGTGCTGCTGGCAGAGGAAAAAGCAGAGGTCCGGCATCACGGACGGCGTGGAATAAGCCAGCGAGAACGCCACCTCCATGTCGGTTCCATCCGGTCGCTTTCCTTTGCGCCCGAAACAGAAGGGATCGTACTCTGCGATTCCTGCCTGATTAAGCCATGCCGCGTCCGCCTTCGCATCCGGGCTGTCGCAAGCCAGCATGGACATGCCATCGCCCTCATTGGACAGCCAGTCCCGCACATGCGCCCCAAACGAGAAAAATCGCGGCGCTGGTTCCGGCGGCACGGATGTGTTGCCCAGCGTCACAAGCTCGAGAAAGCAGCCATCGAACTGCACGATGCGGTTTTCCGTGCCCCAGGGATGGATATTGCGGCTGCCCACGCGAAAGCC
>CAXTUM010000344.1:0-2672 GCA_964247205.1 uncultured Beijerinckiaceae bacterium | reverse complement strand
CCGGGGATGACATCACCCCAGTTCCACAACCTGCCCTTCCTTCAGCGTCACCCGCCGGTCCATGCGCTTGGCCAGTTCCAGATTGTGCGTCGCGATCAATGCTGCCAGACCCGACGCCCGCACCAGCGCAATCAGCGTCGAGAACACATGCTCCGCTGTATGCGGATCGAGATTGCCCGTGGGTTCATCCGCCATCAGCAGGCGCGGCGCGTTGGCGACGGCACGGGCGATGGCGACGCGTTGCTGTTCTCCGCCCGACAATTCCGCCGGGCGATGCTCCAGCCTCTGGCCGAGGCCGAGAAAGGTCAGCAATTCCTGAGAACGGCTGTGGGCCACTGCTTTCGGCTGCCCCAGGATCAATTGCGGCATTGCGACGTTCTCAAGGGCGGAGAATTCCGGCAGCAGGTGGTGGAACTGGTAGACAAAGCCAATCTCGCTGCGCCGGAGCGCCGTGCGTCCAGCCTCGTCCAGAAATGCCGTCGGCTGTCCGCCAACGAACACCTCGCCGCCATCCGGCCGCTCCAGCAAGCCCGCGAGATGCAGCAATGTGGATTTTCCCGCACCGGAAGGCGCGACAAGCGCGACTGCCTGCCCGGGAAGCAGCGTCAGGCTGGCGCCGTTCAGGATATCGAGACGCTTCTCGTCCTCGCCGTAATGGCGCTGGACATCGACGAGCTGCAGCGCGGGCTCACTCATAACGCAGTGCCTCGACCGGATCGAGCTTCGAGGCTTTCCACGCGGGATAGAGGCTCGCCAGCAGCGACAGCACCACGGCCATGATCACCACGATCATCACCTCGCGCCAGTCGATGATCGCGGGCAGGCGGCTGAGGAAATAGAGCGTGGCCGGGAAGAGATCGCGGCCTGAGAGCCATGAGAAGAAGTTCTTGATCGAGTCTATGTTCTTCGCAATCAGAACACCGATGGCGAGGCCAGCCAGCGTGCCTGAAATGCCGATGCTGGCACCTGTCATCAGAAACACGCGCAGAACAGAGCCCTGCGTCGCGCCCATCGTGCGCAGGATGGCGATATCGCGGGATTTGCTGCGCACCAGCATGATCAGGCCGGAGATGATGTTGAGCGCCGCCACCATGACAATGAGGGTAAGGATGATGAACATCACGTTCCGCTCCACTTCAAGTGCGCCCACGAAGGTCTGGTTGCGGATTTTCCAGTCGCTGGTAATGATCGGGCGGCCCGCTACATCGATGGCAACTTGCGAGATACGCTCGGCATCTTCCGGGTTATCGACCGTCAGTTCAATCGTGCTGACATCGTCGTCGCGGTCGAAATAGATCTGTGCTTCCTTCAGCGGCATGTAGACGAAGGCGCTGTCGAATTCCGACATGCCGATCATGAATACGGCGGCGATGTTGTAGACCTTGCGCCGCGGCGTCTGGCCGAAGGGACTGGCCGGGCCATTGGGCGAGAGCAGCGTGAGCTTGTCCCCCGCCCGGATGCCCAGCTGATCCGCCATGCGCTGGCCGATGGCTACGCCTTCGCCGCTGTCGAAATCATCGAGCGTTCCCGCCCGAATGTTCTTCGAGATGGTCTCCAGCCGCTTGATATCCGCTTCGCGCACACCGCGCACCAGAGCGCCGGTGGAGGCAAAGGCGGACGAGGCCAGCACCTGCCCGTTGATCACCGGAATCGCCTGTTTCACGCCCTTGATCTGCTCGAAACGCTTGGAAAGCTCCTCGAAATCCGTCAGCGGCTGATCCATGGCCTGGATGAAAACATGGCCGCTGATGCCCAGAATCTTGGAGATCAGTTCCTTGCGGAAGCCGTTCATCACGGACATGACGATGATCAGCGCGGCGACTCCAAGCAGAATGCCCGCGAAGGAAAAGCCCGCGATGACGGAGATGAAGCCTTCTTTCCGGCGCGGGCGGAGGTAGCGGAAGGCGAGCATGCGCTCGAAGCCCGCGAAAGGCTTTGGCGGGGATGGGGCGGTGGTAGGGCTCGTGTCAGTCAAGCCAGCAGCCTCGGCACGACATCATTCAGTGCCACGAGTTCCCTGGCACCTGACCGCCGCCATTTGATCTCGACTTTGCCCTCAGCAAGGCTCTTGGGACCGACAATCACCTGATACGGCAGGCCGATCAGATCAGCCGTCGCGAACTTCGCGCCAGCACGCTCATCGCGGTCATCATAAAGCACTTCGTAACCCGCCTGCTCCAGTTCGGCATAGAGACTGCCGCAAGCCGCATCCACCGCTGCATCACCCGCGCGCAGGTTCAGCAGCGCCACATGAAACGGTGCAATCGCCTCTGGCCAGATAATGCCCGCCTCGTCATGGCTCGCCTCGATCACGGAAGCCACGACACGCGACGGGCCGATGCCGTAGGAGCCCATATGCACCGGGCGGTCCTGGCCATCGGGACCGGTCACCTTGGCGCCCATGCTGTCGGAGTATTTCGTGCCGAAATAGAAGATATGCCCGACTTCAATTCCGCGCGCCGAGACGCGCTTCGTTTCGGAGATCGCATTGAAAGCAGCCGCATCATGCATTTCGGATGTGGCGGCATAGAGCGACGTCCATTTATCGACGGTCGCCTGCAGGCCTGTCACATCGTCGAAATTGGTATCGGCAGCAGGCACGGGAAAATCGAGATAATCGCCGTGGCAGAACACCTCGCTCTCGCCGGTCGAGGCCAGGATGATGAACTCGT
>CAXTUM010000343.1:0-4038 GCA_964247205.1 uncultured Beijerinckiaceae bacterium | reverse complement strand
TGAGCCGAAGGCACTGCCTTCTGCCTCCGGCTTCTCCCGAGTGCTGGTCAGTGCGTCGGCCTCGCCCAGCAATACTCGCGGCCTTCGAGAGTGACCGATTGGGCACGATGCTATTCCTTCCCCCTTGCGGGGAAGGTGTCGCGGCGGAGCCGTGACGGTTGGGGGTGGATCACAAAGTAACACCATGGTCCAGCTACCCCATCCGACTCTTCGCAAGGGCGAAGGGCCACCTTCCCCGCAAGGGGGAAGGACGAAAACGGTCAGACGGGAGGGCCGTTGGTATAAGCTTGACGAACTGCAACAGGTTCAGGATGAGGTCGATGGAGAGTACCACAGGCCATAAGCGATAGTCTTGCCCAGCAGGGAACAAGGGAGAAGCATCACCATGCACATAGGTCAAATCCTAGGGCCAGGTACGATCCCGAACCTGCTGCTGCTTACCGCCGCCATCATCCACCGACCTTAAGAGCCGCTACTCCGCCGCGAGCTTAAGCCGTGGCTTCGTCTCAGCCAGCGCCGCCGATACCCCATGATCATGCCCAGTTTCTTCCTCTTCCTTCGGCCCCACAAACCGCGAGAAGAAGCGCCCCACGACATACCCGACCGAATCCATGATCGAGTAGAACGATGGCACGAAGACGAGGCTGAGCACGGTTGACACCGCCAGCCCGCCGATCACGCCGATGGCCATGGGCGCGCGAAATTCACCGCCGTCACCCACGCCGTAGGCCGAAGGCAACATGCCCGCGATCATGGCGATGGTGGTCATCACGATGGGCCGGGCGCGCTTGCGGCCCGCGTCGATGATGGCTTCATCCCGCGGCACGCCTTTCGCTTCGGCTTCCACTGCGAAATCCACCAGCATGATGGCGTTCTTGGTGACGATGCCGAGCAACATCAGGATGCCGATCACGACCGGCATCGAGATCGGGTTGCTGGTGACCAGCAAGGCGAGAATCACGCCGCCGATGGACAGCGGCAGCGACAGCATGATCGTGATCGGATGGAAGAAGCTGCCGAACAGCAGAACAAGCACGCCGAAGACGATCAGCAGTCCCAGACCCATGGCCTTGGCGAACCCGGCGAAGATTTCACCCTGGATTTCAGCATCGCCCGTTATGAGCAACTGCACGCCATCCGGCAGTTTTTTCATGACAGGCAATGCCAGGATGGCATCCAGTCCCTCGCCCGTGGTAATCCCCACAAGGTCGGTGCCGATGACCACACGGCGCACGCGGTTATAGCGCTCGATGGAGGAGAACCCCTGGCCGAACGTGATGTCGGCCACCGATGACAACGGCACCGCGATCCCGGTACTGCCGGTGATTGTCATGCTCTCGACATAGCGCAGGTCATTGCGCGCATCCTCGTCCACCTGCACGCGGATCGGGATCAGCCTGTCGCCCGCATTGAACTTGGCCAGCGCTGGCCCGACATCGCCGATGGTGGCGACACGCACAGCTTCCGAAATGGCATCCGTGCTGATGCCAAAGCGCGCGGCGTCTTCAAGACGCGGTGTAACAATGATCTCCGGGCGTTCGACACCGGCGATAGCTGCAACATTGCGGAACTGCGGATCGCGACGGAGCGCGCCCTCCATTTCCGCCGTCACCTTCTGCAGGTTCTCGATGTTGGAGCCCACCAGCGTCACGGCCAGTTCGCGCTCACCGCGATCGTTGACATACCACACCCGCATATCAGGAACGGCAGAGAGCTTGTCGGAGATTTCAGCTTCAAGCTGGCGCTGCTTCTTTGTGCGCTCGCCACGTGGCTGAAGCAGGACAATGGCCGTGGCCTTGCGCACTTCGCGCTGCCCCGTCGGCGAGGAGCCGCCGATGATAAGCACCTGCCGCACCTCAGGGAGTTCACGGATGCGCTTCACGGCTTCGTCGGTCTTCTGCCGCTGCGTCTCGAGCGTGACGCCTGGCGGCAGCTCCATCGCCAGCACGATGCGGCCTGAGTCATCGGGCGGGATGAACCCGGTCGGCAGCAGCCGGACGCTCCAGATGGACACCGCGAACACAATAAAACCTGCGAAAAGCGTGAGACAGCGAAAGCGCAGCGTCCCGGCCAGGAAGCCCGTGTAGGCGCGCATCAGGCGACCGTCTCTGGCCTCCACGTGCTTCACCGGGCGCATCAGATACGCCGCCATCATCGGCGTGATCAGGCGTGCCACCAGCAGCGAAAAGAGTACCGCCGCAGCGACCACGAGTCCGAACTGCTTGAAATATTGCCCCGCGATGCCGCCCATGAACGACACCGGCGCAAAGATCGCGACGATGGTGAAGGTAATGGCGATGACGGCGAGACCGATCTCGTCTGCAGCTTCCATCGCGGCCTTGTAGGGTGATTTGCCCATGCGCATGTGGCGCACGATGTTCTCGATCTCGACGATGGCGTCATCGACCAGAATGCCGGTCACCAGCGTGATCGCCAGCGTGCTGACAAGATTGAGCGAAAAGCCCATCATCTCCATCGCCCAGAACGTGGGAATGATGGAGAGCGGCAGCGCGATGCAGGAGATCAGTGTCGCCCGCCAGTCGCGCAGGAAGATGAAAACGACGACCACGGCCAGCAGCGCACCTTCGATCAGCGTTTTCATGGCGGAACGGTAGCTGCCGAAGGTAACGCGCACGGCATCATCAATGAGCGCGTAGGACACCGTCGGGTTTTCCGCCTCCAGCTCTGCCATCTTCTTCAGCACGACGTTCTTGACGTCATAGTCGGACGCGCCTTTGGCCCGGTAGACCTGCGCCGTGACCACGGGTGTTTCGCCGTTGAGGCGCGCAAAAGCCCGCGGCTCCTCGAAAACATCAGTCACCTCGCCAAGTTCGCCAAGGCGCACATCGCGCCCGCCGGGCAGGATGATCTTGGACGCCGACAGATCGTCGAGGGTGCGTGCGCCGCCAAGCGTGCGGATCGTCTGTTCCTGCCCGCCCACTTCACCGCGTCCGCCAGCGAGGTCCACGTTGGTGGCGCGCAACTGCCGGTTTACATCCGCCGCCGTGATGCCCAGCGCATTCAGCCGGTCCGGATCAAGCGTGATGCGGATCTCGCGTTCCACGCCGCCGATGCGGGTAACGCGACCCACGCCTCTGGCGCCCTGCAGCTTGCGCTTCACCACGTCATCCACGTGCCAGGACAGCTGTTCCAGCGTCATCCCGGGGGAGGCCACGGCATAGGTCAGGATCGACTGGCCTTCCACGTCGATCTTCTCGATAATTGGTTCATCCACCGTGCGCGGCAGTTCAGCGCGGATTTTGGCGATGGAATCCTTGACATCATTGACGGCCTTCTCGACATTCACCTCGAGCTGGAACTCGACGATGGTCACGGAGCGTCCGTCATTCAGCGTTGTCACCAGACGCTTCACGCCGGTGACACCGGCCACTGCATCTTCGACACGCTTGGCAACCTGCGTTTCCAGCTCGGCCGGAGCGGCACCGGACTGCGTCACCGTGACGGAGATGACCGGCACGTCAATGTTGGGAAACTTGGTCACCGGCAGCTGCATGAAACTGACGAGGCCCATCATGCACAGCACGATGAACAGCAGGATCGACGGGATCGGCCGACGGATCGAATAGGCGGAGAAATTCACGGCCATAGGTCGCGTCCTCTCACTTCGCCTGAATCGGCGTGATTCGGTCGCCGTTGCGCAGGAAGGTGCCTGAAATCGTCACGATGCTCTCGCCGGGCTCCAGACCGGAAACAACCTCCAGCTTGCCCGATGAGCGGATGCCGGCGACAATCGTCCTGCTCTCCACCACATTGTCCTTCACCACCTGAACGCGTGGACCTTCACTGGTGAAAAGCACTGATGAGAGCGGCGCAAGCACCGCTTCTTTCCTGGCGATCTCGATGACGCCGCGTCCGAAGCTGCCGATGGTCAGGCCGTCCGGCTTATCGAGCGCCAGCCTCACCCGGCCCAGACGCGTCGTGCGCGTAATCTCGGGGGATACCAGCCGAACGCTTGCGGAAAGATCCGTCTCGCGTCCTGCCGGGTGCACGCTCGCCTTGAGGCCAGTGGTGATGCGG
>CAXTUM010000342.1:0-4044 GCA_964247205.1 uncultured Beijerinckiaceae bacterium | reverse complement strand
AGCACGGCATAGGGCATCTGCTCGGTCGGATAGGTGATGTCGCCGTCGGTGATGACGATGGCGGCAGTGACGCGCGGGTCCTCGCACAGCGCCATCAGCGCGGGTGTCAGATCGCTGCCGCCATAGCCGCGGATGTCGTATTCCGCCAGTTCGGTCGGCGAGAGCATCTCGTCCGATGTCACCGCCGTGTCGCACTGGATCACGCGGATATCGTCGATTCCGGTGGCTTCGCAGAAATCCGCGATAGCCCCCAGCGCGAAGGGGATTTCGTCGGCCATCGAGCCGCTGGTGTCGAGAATGACATTCAGCATCATGGAATGGCGCTGGCGTCCGGGCATGACGATATCGGTGCGCTCGGCTCCGCGCCGTGATGCCCGCATGAACGTGCGCTCGCCCGGCGACACACCTTCCAGCCAGCGCTGCAACGCGACCTGCCACGGCGTGCGGTAGATGCCGCGCAGCGCGCGTACCTGCTGCTGCGTGGAACCCGCATCCGCGCCGCGCCCCTTCATGATGCCCATCGCCTTGGCGATTGCCATGCCCTTCGCGGCAAGATCGCGGATGGCGCGGGCGCGGGCCGCCTGTTCTGCAGCGCCCTCGGGAAACATCTCGCGCTCGCGCTGCACATCCAGCACGTCGCCAGTGTTGCCTTGGGAGGATTGTTTCGAGCCGCCCAGCACCTGATCGACGGTGACGGCTGCACCTTCCCAGACCTGCGTGCGCGATTGCGTGGAGCTGGCGTTGCGCCGCATCTCCAGCACGATCTCTTCCGCCGATTTCTCCCGTGCACCGGGCATATCAAGGCCGCCAGCCGGAATCTTGGAAACACCGAGCGCTTCGCGCAGCATGTCGTTGATGATGTAATCATGCGCGTAGTTGAACTCGAGACGGCCCGAGCCGACAGCGCGATCATGCGTCCTGAGCGCAAGGTGCAGCAACTCGTGGGCCAGCACGAACAGCAGGTCGCTGGCCGACAACCGCGCCGTGAAAGCCGGGTTCGCCACCAGCCGACCGGAGGCGAAAATGCCCATGGTCGGCACGCTGTCATCCAGATCAACCCGCACCGCCGCCGCAAGCCCGGTGAGATGCGGGAACGGCACGGTCACCATCCGCAAGCCGCGCATGATGCGGTCGAGCGTGGCGCGATCCTCCGCTGTGGGCTTTCGAGCGGCGCTCATCCCGCCGCAACCTTGCGCATGAGATCGAACATCGCGCGCTCGGCCCCCAGCGATCCCCATTTCTCGACCATGTCGGTCAGCAGTATCAGCTGGTGTTCCTGTGACAGGCTGCGCAGGAAGCGGTTGATCAGGCGCGGTGGAAGGCCATCCGCCCGGCCATCGCGCACGAACTGCCGGATGCAGTCGAGGATAAACCAGCGGGCAGAATCGCCTTTCGGCAAAAGCGCGGGCTCGCGGATATAGCGTTCCAGCGGCTGCACAGGTCCGATGCTCTCCTCCGCCAGCGCACAGAACACGGCGGCATCTTCCGGAGACAGGCGGCCGAAAGCGAGCGCCCTCCGCGTTTCGCTCGTCAGCTGGCCCGCTTTCTCCGCCAGATCAAAGGCGCGCGACAGCAGCGACCATGAGCGCGGCGTGGAGAACGGCACGGGATCGGCAGGAACCGGGCGCATGAGGGCGTCGGGAACAGTGGCGATGAAGCTGCGGACATCGCGGCGGATATTGCTGCGCTGTGCCCAGGCCAGCCATTCATCCACATCATGGCGGATCTGCAGGATGGTGACGCGGTTGACCAGCGCCGAACTCATGGCGCGCACCAGCGCCCGGTCCTGCAGGCGGTTGCCTGCGGCCACCACCCAGGTGCCGGGCGGCAAGGCGTGCTCACCCAGACGCCGCTCCAGCAGCAGCGAGTAGAAGGCTTTCTGCACATCCGGGGCACAGGCCGGCAACTCGTCCAGAAACAGGCAGAACGGTTCCGGCTTTTCCGGCAGGAGAATGCGCGGCGGGCAGAACACCGAGCGCTCGCCGATGATGCGGGGAACGCCGCTCACGTCCTCCGGCGCGATCTGGGTGCCCAGCAGCGAACGGCAGGGCAAACCTGCTTCCTTTGCGGCCTCGTACACCATCTCGGACTTGCCGATACCCGGAGCCGACAGAAGGAGAAAACTCTGCTCCTGCGCCATGCATTTCAGCAGGTTCTTGGCCTGACGCAGCGTCACGACCTCGTTGAATGCAGACTGGCTGCCTGACATGGATACCCCCCGATTGGTTGGCTTGCACCGCCGCACCCGATGGGGAGGATTGAAAATCCATCGCCGCTCAGGCGATATTCCGGATACTTTGAGCCGCATGAAGCAGCCATGACGCCGCTGTTGTGCTGCTGTTCACCGGTTCAATTCCTTCTCCCGCTTTGCGGGAGAAGGTGCCCAAAGCGCAGCGAAGGGCGGATGAGGGCAGGGGATGACTTCCCTCACCCGTCTCGGCTTCGCCTCGCCACCCTCTCCCCCAAGCGGGAGAGAGGAAGGAAACGGCAACAAGCCCGCCTTTGACGCCCCCTCCCATCTCTGCTAAGGCCCCGCCTCGCCTGAAAGGGGCTTTGTGTCCCCGAAGGCAACTTCACCTGCCCCCGACCGTTGGTTCAACAGCACCGGCGACGGACTTTTCAGAAACCCTCGGGTTTTGAGCAGTTCCGGGCTCCCATGGCCTTACCAAGGGGAGCGCTGACGGTTCTGGGGCATCCGCAACACGAGACGCTGGTGCAATGCCGGGTTTGGCCGCCCGAATATCGGAGATTAAATGTCAGTTGCCATGAATGCGGGCCGCGAGGATTTCGCCGCCCTGTTGAATGAATCGTTCGGCTCGAACGATGCGATGGAAGGCTCTGTGATCAAGGGCAAGGTTGTCGCCATCGAGAAGGACATGGCCGTCGTCGACGTCGGCCTGAAGACGGAAGGGCGCATCGCCCTCAAGGAATTTGCAAACCCCGACAAGACCAACACTCTCAAGGTGGGTGACACGGTCGAGGTTTATCTCGAGCGCATCGAGAACGCGCTCGGCGAGGCTGTCATCAGCCGCGACAAGGCACGGCGCGAAGAGAGCTGGGTCAAGCTCGAGCAGGCTTTCGAAAAGCAGGAGAAGGTCGACGGCGTGATCTTCAACACCGTCAAGGGCGGCTACACGGTCGATCTCGACGGCGCAGTGGCCTTCCTGCCGCGTTCGCAGGTGGACATCCGTCCGATTCGCGACGTCAACCCGCTGATGAACGTGACCCAGCCGTTCGTGATCCTGAAAATGGATCGCCGCCGCGGCAACATCGTCGTGTCGCGCCGTACGGTTCTCGAAGAGACCCGCGCAGGCCAGCGCCAGGAGCTGGTGTCCAATCTCGAAGAGGGCCAGGTCATCGACGGTGTGGTCAAGAACATCACGGATTACGGCGCCTTCGTGGATCTGGGCGGCATAGACGGCCTGCTGCATGTCACCGACATTGCATGGCGCCGCGTCAACCATCCGTCGGAAGTTCTGACGGTCGGCCAGACCGTCAAGGTCAAGATCGTCAAGATCAACCAGGAAACACACCGCATCAGCCTCGGCATGAAGCAGTTGCTGGAAGATCCGTGGTCCGGCATCGCGGCGAAGTATGCGCTGCAGGCCAAGTTCACGGGCCGCGTCACCAACATCACGGATTACGGCGCCTTCGTGGAGCTGGAGCCAGGCATCGAAGGCCTGATCCACGTTTCCGAAATGTCCTGGACCAAGAAGAACGTGCATCCTGGCAAGATCCTGTCGACAACGCAGGAAGTCGAAGTGCAGGTTCTGGAAGTGGACGCCTCCAAGCGCCGCATCTCGCTGGGCCTCAAGCAGACCACGGGCAATCCGTGGGAGAACTTCACCTCCAGGAACCCCGTCGGCACTGTCGTCGAGGGCGAAGTCAAGAACAAGACCGAGTTCGGTCTGTTCCTCGGCCTCGAAGGCGATGTGGACGGCATGGTCCACCTGTCGGATCTGGACTGGAACCGTCCGGGCGAGCAGGCCATCGAGGACTTCAAGAAGGGCGACATGGTCAAGGCCGTGGTGCTTGATGTGGATG
>CAXTUM010000341.1:0-4049 GCA_964247205.1 uncultured Beijerinckiaceae bacterium | reverse complement strand
CGCCTGCGCGAAGCACTCGCCGGCGCCACGGTGCTGATGGTGGCGTCGCGGCCCAGCACCATCGCGCTCGCCGACCACGTGGTGTTCCTCGACGATGCGCGCATCCAGGCCACGGGCACCCACGCCGAGCTGCTCCTGGCCAACGACACGTATCGCTCGATCATGGAGGCGTTCGAGCTGGACCGCACCGGTCCTGCCATCGCCGGTCCCGCCGGAACGCTCGAGGGAGGTGGCGGCTGATGGCGGACGAAGAGCTCGGCGGTCGTCTCGGCCAGGACCTCGAGGATGCGGCCTTGCGGAACGCCGATCGTCTCGATCGGCACCAGTGTCACCGTGCCATCGGCATAGGCACTGACGACAGCCTGCGCGCGGCCCTCGCCGGTTTGCAGAACTGCAACATAAACCGGCTGCGTCGGCTGCTTGGCTTGTTCACGGATGAGACCGCCGCCCAGAATAACTGTTGCCAGACCCGCCGCGATGGCGGTCGGACGCCAGAAACCGAGGCTCTGCCACAGTCTGGCGAAAATACTGTTTTCATTGACCGCAGTCCTCTGAACGGCTGCCGCCCGTTTCGGCGCCATGTCCAGTGCCTGATCCAGATCATCCCAGACCAGCGCAACAGGCGATTTCTCTGGCGCAGTCCGGTCCATTTCGCCCAGTTTCTCACGCCAAACGGTCACCAGAGCCCTGAACAAGGCATCGGTTTCGATCAGGCGCAGCGCCCGCTCGTGATCGGCACCTTCCGCCATGCCCAGCACGTAGTCGATGGCGAGTTCATCGCGTGTCAGCTTTTCCCCGCTCATGCCATGCACTCCTTCAGAGTGACCATGGACCTGCGGATCCAGGATTTGATAGTTCCCAGCGGTATCCCGAGTTTGCCCGCCAGTTCGCCGTGGCTGAGCCCCTTGGCGTAGGCCAGCACGATGGCGTGGCGGCGTTCCGGCTCCAGTTTCTGCAGGCAGTCTCTCAGGCGGCTCGCCTCACCCAGCTTCATCACGACGGTTTCAGGATCATCCTCGTCGCTCATGGCGTCGAAAGGCTCCCGTTCGCCCGTGAGTTCAGTCCGGCTTTCGTCGCGCAGGATATTCAGCGAGCGGTTGCGCAGGATCGTATAGAGCCAGGTGCGCCCGGACCCAAGAGTTGCGTCAAAGCTCGATGCCCGCCGCCAGACCTGCACGAAAGCATCCTGTGTGGCTTCCTCAGCGAGCGCCCGCCGACGCAGGATACGTTCCGCCACGCCGATCATGCGGGGTGATTCCGTATCAAACAGACGTCTCAGCGCGGTGCGGTCGCCCGTCGCACAACGTCCGATAATCGCGGTTACCTCGTCATCCGAGAGGATACTTGCACTCATTGAATCGATCCATCAGCGGGTTGCACAAAAATCTGCATGACGTGGGTAAACGTCAAGCTGTGTTCCGGATGCAGATCACAATCATATTTTTATGCAAGTGCATCTGAAGCTGCGTGCGGCGGGTTTCCGGAAGGCAAGGGCGGCAGGCCCTGCACCAACAGGAACCAACAGGAGATTTCATCATGTCCCGCACACGCACCATTCTTCTCTCCACCCTTTTCGCCAGCGTTGCTCTTGCAGGCACTGCCCGCGCCGAGATGATCGTGGCCCTGACCGGCGACAATATGCTGACGCCGTTCGACACCAAGACGCTGCAGGCCGGCAAGACGATGCCCATCACTGGCGTCAATGGCCGTGTCGCGGGCATCGACATGCGTCCTGCTGACGGCATGCTCTATGCTCTGTCAGCCGATGGCACGGTTTACACGGTCGATACCAAGTCGGGCCAGGCCACCATGAAGGTGAAGCTTGAGACCATGCTGGGCGCCGGTGTGAAGGCTACCGTCGATTTCAACCCGGTCGCTGACCGCCTGCGCATCATCGGCAGCGATGGCACCAGCCTGCGCGCCAATGTCGATGACGGCAAGGTCACGAAAGACGGCAGCCTGAAATATGCCGAAGGCGACAAGGCCGCCGGCAAGACACCCATGGTCACCGCCGGTGCCTATTCCAACAGCGTCAAGGGTACCAAGGAGACAGCGCTCTATGACATCGACAGCACAATGGGCACATTCCTGAAGCAGGCCCCTCCGAATGACGGCATCCTGACCACGATGGGCAGCCTTGGCGTCAAGGCCGACAGCATCGCTTTCGACATCGGCACCGATGCCAACGGCAAGAACACCGGCTTTGCCGTGGTGGGTGACACGCTGCACATGGTTGATATCGCCACCGGCGCAGCAACCGTCGCAGGCAAGGTCAAGGGCCTTCCTGCCGGTGTTCGGGACGTTGCTGTCATCGCACCCTGAGGCCTGCCGCCACGATCCGCCGCTGGGCTGAGCGTCAAGCCGGGGCGGGCGGCGGATCGATGCTTGAGGTGAAACCTCTGGCCGGAAGGCAGTTATGAGTTTTTTCGGTCGCGGTTTCGGCGATGCCTGCAACGGGGCCGCATCCTTCGGGATGCGGCCCTTTCGCGTTTTCGCTGTTCAAACGCGTTCAGTAAAACTCCTGTGGCGGATTGAAACATCCCGGCGGTGCTGATCTTAAATTTTTCCGCGGCGGCCTTCATTCTCCCAAAGCCTTATTGTGAGCGTTTAACTCCTTATTAAGGTTAAGCCATTCTATTTACCGCACATGATCGGCGTGAGCTGTGCCGGGATCATAAATTCTCTCTTAATGGTTGACGGCCCAAAATTTCCCATGTTATTCCAAGTCATCCCAAGTGTTCGGGCGCAGAGAGATCCAGCAGGTGCGGCCAAGGCCGCGCGGGCAATGGACGTTGCTGTTCGCATGGCAAGGGATGAACGGGGTCTGGGGGCTTATCGTGGGATCGCTGTGTTTCGGCGCGGCGTTGCGGTGTGTGGCGTAGATGGACCGCTTTGTTTCGCAATTCACCAACAGGCTGGACGCCAAGGGCCGGGTCTCCATTCCCGCACCTTTTCGCGGTCTTTTGGCGAAAGATGGATACGAGGGTCTTTACGTGCATCCCGCTCTCGACTTTCCGGCACTCGATTGCGGCGGTCACGCGCTGCTCCAGGAGATCGACTCCCTGATGGAGCGGCTGCCGGCCTATTCCGAAGAACGCGATTGCTTTGCGACAGCGCTGATGGGTGCGAGCGAAATCCTGAAGGTGGATACGGAAGGCCGTGTCATCCTGACCGACCGCATGCGCGAGATCACCAGTATTTCCGATCAGGTCGTCTTCGTTGGCCACGGCCACAAATTCCAGATCTGGGAGCCATCCCGTTTCGCGGCGCACTACACCGAGAGCCGCGAGAAGCTGCGCATCATGCGCAAGAGCCTCAGCGGGATGCCGCGCTCGGGAGCCTTATCGTGATGCGCCCCGCCGCATTGCGTGATCGCGGTGAGGTGTTTGGCCGGCATATTCCTGTTCTGCGCTCCGAGTCCCTTGGTGCGCTCACGCTGAAACCGGGTGGCATCTATGTTGATGGCACCTTCGGCGCGGGCGGCTACACCAGCGAGATTCTGGCTGCTTTCCCTGATGTCACGGTCTTTGCCTTTGACCGCGACCCTGATGCAATCCGCGACGGGCAGATCTTGGTTGAGGCCAGCAAGGGTCGCCTGAGGCTGATCGAAGCGCCGTTTTCGGAGATGGCCGGGCATGATCTGCCAATGGTCGATGGCGTCGTCCTCGATATCGGTGTGTCCTCCATGCAGTTTGACGAGGCCTTGCGCGGCTTCTCCTTCCGGAACGACGGCCCGCTCGACATGCGCATGGCGAAGGACGGTCCAAGCGCCGCCGACCTCGTGAATGAAGAAAGCGAGGAGCGCCTCGCCGACATCATCTATCACTATGGAGAGGAGCGCCTGTCGCGCCCGCTCGCCAAAGGGATCGTTGCTGCGCGCGAAATCAGTCCGATCCAGACGACGCGGCAATTGTCCGACATTATCACGAAGATCGTCTGGCCGAGGCCCGGTGAAATCCATCCGGCGACGCGGACATTCCAGGCGTTGCGCATTGCGGTGAACGACGAACTGGGGGAGCTGGCGCGGGCCCTGCATGCAGCCGAACGCA
>CAXTUM010000340.1:0-4058 GCA_964247205.1 uncultured Beijerinckiaceae bacterium | reverse complement strand
TAGGAATTTAGGCCTATGTCAAGGGAGATCAACTTTTGGGAAACTGGCGCCCTGCATAAAGCACGTTCAGTATCACCACTTCATCGCCCTCGATGACAAACGCAACGGTCACGCGACGTTCAAAACCCACCATGCGCAGACCTGCCCGGATTTCATGGTGCTGAATACCGCGTTCTGGAAATGTCTCGAAACCATCGATAAACGCCAGGATCCGGTCAATATAACCGCGCGCCACATCCGCCGATGACTGCCCCCTGATGTAGACGTAAAGGTCCTGAATGTCGGCAATCGCCGCAGGCATCAGCCGAACGCGGTAGCGCTGCATGGATCAGTCAGCGTCCATGAACGCCGTAATACACGCCCGGGCATCGGCGAGCGGGACAGCAGCACCGGGGGACGCCTTCCAGGCATCATAAGTCGGCACCACAACCGTCTGGAGCCAATGCTGAACTGCCTGATCCCGCTCCTGAAGGGCGCGCAAGCCTTCCCGGATGACCTCGCTCTCGGAGGCATACCCCCCGCCATCGACCTTGGTCTTGACCATTCGGGCCATCTCAAGCGGGAGAGTGATGCTCATCTGGTGCGTTGTGCGCATAGGGTGACTTTCGGCCAGAGGCGAGTTCTTGTTCAAGAGGATAATACTCAATCCTACTCAGATTTGAAAGACCCGAACTGTGGCTGAAGCGACAGAGAGGATCACCCTCACACCGGCAGCGGTGCCTCTGTCTTAACCTCTTCCATCACGGCATAGCTGCGCGTCTCTTTCACACCCGGCAACGCCAGAACGGTAGCGGCCTCGAGCGCACCGATAGTCAGCGGTGTTGTTTATGTGCGACCGGACTCCCCAGCACCCTTTGGCCCTTCTTTGCGCCCCGCCGGTTGGGTGTCTGGGGTGGGCGCAGGAGTCGTCCGGCCTTGGTGATCCGAATCGTGGTCTCCATTCGGGCCTTTTCTGCGTGCGGCAGCGGGAGCATCAATGGGCGCAACCTTTGTTGACGCTGCTGGTGGGCTCGGTTGTCCCGTGCTGCCACCCGTTTGAGCCTGTGTGCCGGATTCGAGGAACAACGCGCTTCCAACCAGCATAGCCGTAACGAGCAAAAGCCTTGAAACTGAAATCGCCGATGCAGTGAGGGAGCGCATCGCGCTTTTCAACGAGAAACACCCGTCTTTACATTGAGTAACCATCAAAACCCCTCCGGACTTGTGCCTTTGTTATTAAGTCTAGCTGATTATTCGATGACTGAACGAATTGTGAACATCTGATATTGCGCGTTTCAGTGCAAAATCCCTGAATTGTGCACTATACCCCCTCACACCGGCAGCGGTGCTTCCGTCTTCACCTCTTCCATCACTGCATAACTGCGCGTCTCTTTCACACCCGGCAGCGACAGGATCGTGTCGCCCAGAAGCGTGCGGTAGGCCGCCATGTCGGACACGCGCGTCTTGACGAGATAATCGAAACCGCCTGCCACCAGATGGCATTCCAGCACGTCGGGCGCGCGCTGCACGGCGGCGCCGAATTTCTCGAAGACGTCGGACGTGGTCTTGTCGAGAGTGACCTCGATGAAGACCAGGAAGGACCGGCCTAGCTTGGTGGGGTCCAGCCGTGCCCCATAGCCGCGGATCACCTTGTCCTTCTGCAGGCGCTTCACCCGCTCTGCCGTGGCCGTCGGCGACAGGCCCACCTTGTCGGCAAGCTCCACATTGGAAATGCGGCCGTCCTCCTGCAGGAAGCGCAGGATGCGGCGGTCGAGACGGTCGAGCTCGGTCAAGAGGGATACCCGAACCGCCGCTTGGTCCCCGCCAGCGCGCCTCTTGCGCCTGCATCATTGCCAGCAGAGCACAGCGACGCTGCCTGATCGATCTCGGCGCCGATGCGCGTGTGCACTGCCTTGTTGACATGCCCGGTCTGCAGGTCGTTATCCTGCACTGCGCGGAATCGCGCGATATCACCGCCGCAGCCCGTGCCTTCGGGCAAACGAAACCCGGCGGGCGTCACCAGAGGGGCTGTTTGCGGCTGAGCGACGGATGCGGCGGGCGGCGGGGCTGACTGGTTGCAGGCGGCGAGGAGAAGGACAGGAAACAAGGCGGCAAAGCGATACATGGTTTCTCGGCGTAAGATGTGACTCGGAAGACACAGAGCTAGCACCCCCTTCATCAATAATCCACGTTGTTGCACTGCACCCCTTGCAGAACCACGTTGTTTTACTTATCTTGTGAATCACGAAACAAAATTGCGGAGAGTTCGCATGGCACGCGTCCCGGCCCCAAGCCGCACCAAAGCCAAAGTGATCGATCTCAGAATGCAGCTGGTGCGCAACACGCTCGCTGCAGCTTCCGCCTTGTTCATCCTTGCACTTCTTCTGCTTATCCGCCCCTGAGGGCCGCATGGGCATAAGCCTGGGCCGGCAGGGGACTTTCACAGTTCACCCTCGACCTTTACCCTGGGTCCGAAGCTGGTAAGGCATGAGTCCTGCGCTTCGGGGATAAGCGACAAGGATTTTCACCAATGACTTCCAAGCAGACAAGCGCGTCGAAATCCGACCGCGTCATCATCTTCGACACCACCCTGCGCGACGGTGAGCAATCGCCCGGCGCCACCATGACCTTCGAGGAGAAGCTCATGGTCGCCGAATGCCTCGACTCCATGGGCGTCGATGTCATCGAGGCGGGCTTTCCCATTGCCTCGCAGGGTGATTTCGAAAGCGTCCATGAGATCGCCAGGCGCACGAAAAACGCCACGATTGCCGGTCTCGCCCGCGCCATCAACGCCGATATTGACCGCTGCGGCGAGGCTGTGCGCCATGCGAAGCGCGGCCGCATCCACACGTTTGTGTCCACGTCGCCGATCCATCTGCAGTTCCAGATGAAAAAGACAGAGGATGAGGTGATCGAGATCATCAAGTCCACCGTCGCCCGCGCCCGCAACCTCGTGGACGATATCGAATGGTCCGCGATGGACGCGACGCGCACGCCGATCGATTATCTCTGCCGCTGCGTCGAGGTGGCGATTGCGCAGGGCGCGACCACGATCAACCTGCCCGACACGGTGGGATATGCCACGCCGGACGAATACCGCACCATGTTCGAGCAGGTGCGCAACCGCGTGCCGAACGCCGACAAGGCGATCTTCTCCGTACACACCCACAATGATCTCGGCCTCGCCGTTGCGAATGCGCTGGCGGGTGTCGCCGGCGGTGCGCGGCAGATCGAATGCACCATCAACGGCATCGGCGAGCGGGCGGGCAATGCCGCGCTCGAAGAGATCGTGATGGCGATCAAGACCCGCTCGGATGTGCTGCCCTATCATACCGGCATCGAGGCCACGATGCTGAATCGCGCCTCCAAGCTGGTGTCCGCAGCGGCTTCCTTTCCTGTTCAGTACAACAAGGCCATCGTGGGCCGGAACGCCTTCGCCCATGAAAGCGGCATCCACCAGGACGGAATGCTGAAGAACGCCAACACCTACGAGATCATGACGCCGGAATCCGTGGGCGTCACCAAGACCTCGCTGGTGATGGGCAAGCATTCGGGCCGCGCCGCCTTCAAGAGCAAGATGAAGGACCTCGGCTATGAGTTGGGCGACAACGCGGTGGAGGATGCCTTCAACCGCTTCAAGGCGCTCGCGGACCGCAAGAAGCATGTCTACGACGAAGACATCGAGGCGCTGGTGGACGAAGGCATCGCCACGGCCGCCGACCGCATGAAGGTTGTGGCGCTCACCGTGATCGCGGGCACGATGGGGCCGCAATCGGCCACGCTCACGCTCGATATCGACGGCACGCACCAGACCGTGCAATCTACCGGCAATGGCCCGGTGGATGCGATCTTCCACGCGATCCAGAAACTCGTGCCGCATGTGGCGAAGCTGGAGCTTTATCAGGTCCATGCTGTGACGGAGGGGACGGATGCGCAGGCGGAAGTCTCGGTGCGTCTTGCCGCGGAAGGCCGTTCGGTCACGGGCCGCGCTTCGGACCCTGATACGCTGGTGGCGTCCGGCAAGGCGTATCTCTCCGCCCTGAACAAGCTGACGGCAAGAGGTGCAAGGCTGCATTCCA
>CAXTUM010000339.1:0-4061 GCA_964247205.1 uncultured Beijerinckiaceae bacterium | reverse complement strand
ATCTGCCACCATACCCTTTACAAAAATGAACGGACTCGGCAACGAGATCGTCGTGTTGGATCTGCGCGGCTCCGGCCATGTCGTGACCGCGGAGGAGGCGCGCGCCATCGGGAGGGGCAAAGGGCTGCATTACGACCAGATGATGGTGCTGCATGACGCGCGAACGGCCGGCACGGAGGCTTTTGTGCTCATTTACAATATCGACGGCACGGAGGCGGGCGCTTGCGGCAACGGCACGCGCTGCGTGGCGCAGGTGCTGGCGGGCGAGACAGGCCGTCAGAGGTTCACCGTGGAGACGCGTGCAGGGTTGCTGGAGTGCGCAAGGCTCGGGGACTGGTCGTATTCGGTCGATATGGGCCCGCCGCGCCTTGGCTGGTGGGATATTCCGATCAGCACCCCGGTGGTTGATACAACGCGGGTGGCGCTGGATACAGCCTGGCTGAACGCCGCCATCCCGACCGATTTCACTGGCGTCAACATGGGCAATCCGCATGCAGTGTTCTTCGTGAGCGATGTCGAGGCGCATGATCTGGCGCGCATTGGGCCGCTGCTGGAGACGCATCCGGTGTTTCCGGAGAAGGCGAATATCTCGCTGGCATCCGTCACATCGCATTCCGCGCTCACCCTCAATGTCTGGGAGCGCGGCGCTGGCCTGACCCGCGCCTGCGGGTCCGGGGCTTGCGCTGCGGCTGTGGCGGCGCACCGGCGCGGCCTGACAGGACGGCAGGTGACGGTGACACTGCCGGGCGGTGAACTGCTGATCGACTGGCGGGCAGATGACCATGTCATCATGACCGGGCCGGTGGAGCTGGAATTCGGGACGACGCTTGATCCGGCGCTGTTCACGGAGACAGTCCCGGCATGAGCGTCGAGGTTGTCACCTTCGGCTGCCGCCTCAATACGCATGAGTCCGAAGCCATTCGGCAGGCGGCGGAAAACGCGGGTCAGCGCGATCTGGTGATCGTCAATTCCTGCGCCGTAACGGGCGAGGCCGTGAAACAGGCGCGCCAGACGATCCGGAGATTGTCGCGGGACAATCCTGACCGGCGCATCATCGTCACGGGTTGCGCGGCGCAGACTGAGCCGGAAACCTTCGCTGCCATGCCGGAGGTGACCCAGGTTCTGGGCAATGCCAAGAAGACGCTGCCGGAAACATGGCAGATGGTTGCCTCAGGCAACCTGTTTGGCGTCGTCGATACCCAGCGTGTGATCGTCAACGACATCATGGCCGTGCGCGAAACCGCGCCGCAGATGATCGATGCCATCGAGGGCCGCGCGCGCGCCATCGTGCAGGTGCAGAACGGCTGCGATCACCGCTGCACCTTCTGCATTATCCCGTATGGACGCGGAAACTCGCGGTCAGCGCCGATGGGCGATGTTGTCGAACAGGTGAAGCGTCTCGTCGGCAACGGCTACCGCGAAGTGGTGATCACCGGGGTCGATATCACGTCCTATGGCCACGATCTTCCCGGTGCGCCCCGGCTTGGCAGGCTGCTGCAGCAGATCATGCGGCATGTGCCCGATCTTGAGCGGCTGCGATTGTCGTCGATTGATTCCATCGAAGCGGACGCAGATCTAATGGACCTTATCGGCAGCGAGAAGCGCCTGATGCCGCATCTGCACCTTTCGCTGCAATCCGGTGATGACATGATCCTCAAGCGCATGAAGCGGCGGCACAACCGGGATGATGCGGTCCGCTTCTGCGAGGACGCGCGCAGGCTGCGGCCCGACATCGTTTTTGGTGCGGATATCATCGCCGGGTTCCCGACCGAGGATGAGGCGATGTTCGGCAATTCGCTTGCATTGGTCGCGGATTGTGGACTTACGCATCTGCATGTCTTTCCCTATTCGCCCCGCAAGGGGACGCCCGCTGCACGCATGCCGCAGGTCGCGCATCCCGTGATCCGGGGGCGGGCGAAGCGGCTGCGCGAAGCGGGAGCGGCGCGGTTGCGCCAGCACCTTGACCATCAGGTGGGGCGAGAACTGACGGTGCTGACCGAACGCGGCGGCACCGCGCGGGCCGAAGATTTCACGGCGGTGCGGCTGCCGGAAGATTTCCCGCCCGGCGAATTGCGCAGGCTTGCGATCACCGGTCATGACGGGCACAAGCTGACCGCAGCGCAAGGACCTTTCCATGGCTGACGAGAAGAAACCCGGCTTTTTCAAGCGCCTGTTCGGCATTGGCAAGGCAGAACCGACGCTTGAAACTGTAGCTGCGCCAGAACCTGTTGTTGCACCTGTTCCTGAAGCCGCACCTCTCGTTGACGAGGCATCGGAACGTATTGCGCGGGAGATTGCGGAAGCCAAGGCCGCAGCGGTCAAGGCGGAAGCCGAACAGCAAGCAATCGAAGAAGCCGCACGCAAAGCGACCGAAGATGCCTCAAGCAAGCGCATTGCCGATGAAAAGGCAGCTGCCGGAAAAGCCGAGGCAGAGCGTCTCGCAGCTACGGAAAGCGCCCGCAAGATTTCTGCCGCAGAGGCCAAAGCCGCAGAAGACAGGGCTGTTGCCGACAAGGCGCTGCAGGAGCGTGCCGAAGCCGAGCGCATTGCTGCGGAAAAACGGTTGACCGAACAGGCCGAGGCGTACCGCGTCGAGGCCGCAAAGGTTGAAGCGGAGAGGCTTGAAGCTGAGAGGATCGAGGAGGCCAGACAGCAGGCCTTGATCGAAGAGGCGCGTCTCACGCAGGTGCGGATGGAGAATGAGCGGCTGGAGGACGAGAGCAGGCTTGCTGCGCAACTGGCTGAAACCGAACGTGCTGCTGCAGAACAGGCGGCCAGTGATCATACGTCAAAGCTGGAAGCCGCGAAGCAGGAAGCTGCCCTTGCCGAGGCTGCACGAATTGCAGCCGGGAAAACCGCCGCGGAGCAATTCGCCGCCGTTCCCGCTCCCAGGGTCAGCTGGTGGCAGAAGCTCAAGGGCGGGCTCTCCCGCACCGCTAGCAATGTCTCTGAAGGCATCACCGGGCTTTTCACCAAGCGCAAGCTCGATGGTGAGACACTCGAAGAACTGGAAGACCTGCTGATCCAGGCGGACCTCGGCATCGACGTCGCCGCGCGCATTTCGTCTGCGGTCGGCAAGGGGCGCTATGACAAGGAGATCGAGCCGGAAGAGGTGAAGGCCATTCTGGCGGAGGAAGTGGCGAAAGTGCTGGCTCCCGTGGCGAGGCCGCTTGTGATCGACACGGCCAGGAAGCCGTATATCCTGCTGATGGTCGGCGTGAACGGCTCGGGCAAGACGACGACGATCGGCAAGCTGGCCTCCAAGTTCCGGGCCGAGGGCAAGAGCGTCATGCTGGCCGCGGGCGATACGTTCCGGGCCGCGGCCATCGAGCAGTTGAAGGTCTGGGGCGAGCGCACCGGCGCGACTGTCATTGCCCGCGAGCAGGGCGGCGATGCAGCCGGGCTTGCCTTCGATGCCGTGAAGGCCGCGCGGGAGCAGAATGCCGATGTGCTGATGATTGATACGGCGGGGCGGCTGCAAAACCGCACGGAGTTGATGGCGGAGCTTGAAAAGGTCGTCCGCGTGATCAGGAAGCTGGACGACACCGCGCCGCATGGCGTGTTGCTGGTGCTGGATGCAACGGTGGGACAGAATGCGCTGTCGCAGGTGGAGATATTCGGCAAGACGGCGGGAGTGACCGGCCTTGTCATGACCAAGCTGGACGGCACGGCGCGCGGCGGCATTCTTGTCGCCATCGCAGAGAAATTCAAAATGCCGATCCATTTCATCGGCGTGGGCGAGGGCGTGGACGATCTGGAACCCTTTGCTGCGCAGGATTTCGCGCGGGCGATTGCGGGACTTGACCAGATCAGAAAATGAAACCCGTTCTCCGTCTCGCGCTTTACCAGCCGGATATCCCCCAAAATGCAGGCACGATGATCCGCATGGCGGCGTGTCTCGGCGTTGCTGTCGATATCATCGAACCCGCCGGATTTCCTGTCTCCGACCGGCATTTCCGGCGTGCTGGAATGGATTATCTTGATCATGTGGATATCCGCCGCCATGTCTCGTGGTCCACGTTCAATACGGACAGGACGGCGGAAGGGGCTCGGCTCGTGCT
>CAXTUM010000338.1:0-4078 GCA_964247205.1 uncultured Beijerinckiaceae bacterium | reverse complement strand
TGGTCGGAGCGAGAGGATTTGAACCTCCGACCCCTAGTCCCCCAGACTAGTGCGCTAACCAGGCTGCGCTACGCTCCGACTTGAACGTGCGTATAGGCGATGAGTCATGGTCTGGCAACGCGCGCGGTGCGCTAATTTTCGGAAGGCCGCTGTTATCAGGTCCGGAACACGATCAGGCTTGCCGGAACGAGGCGATCACTTTGCGGCAATCCATGAGTTCGGCCAACGCTGCCTCAAGTCTGGCGCGGGCTGATGTGGGGAACGGCGCCGCAGGTGCGCTCTTGGTTCTCGCCTGGGGCACAACAACGGGCTGCGCCGCAGGTAGCGCAGCCGGGGCATCTTTCCAGGCGGATTGCACGGCCTTGATGCCCTGCTCCTTGATGATTTTCTGCACGCCCTTGATTGTGTAGCGCTCGGCATGGAGCAGATGCTTGAGACCGCGCAGGAACTCGACATCATCCGGACGGTAATAGCGCCTGCCGCCGCCGCGCTTCAGCGGCTTGATCTGGCTGAAACGGGTTTCCCAGAACCGCAGCACATGCTGGGGAAGATCGAGGTCTTCCGCAGCTTCGGAGATGGTGCGGAATGCATCAGGCGCCTTGTCCGATGTCATGCGGCTGCTCCCTTACGCCGGTTCAGGATCATTCGTCCTCGTCCGCCATGTCGATGCCGTTGATGCGGGCTTTCAGCACATTGGAGGCCTTGAACACCATGACCCGGCGCGGCGTGATGGGCACCTCGACACCCGTTTTCGGGTTGCGGCCGATGCGGGCGCCCTTGGAGCGCACAATGAACGAGCCGAAAGACGACAGCTTCACGTTCTCGCCGCGCTCAATGGCTTCCGAGATTTCGCCGAGGATGAGCTCGACAAGATCAGCGGATTCCGTGCGCGACAAGCCGACCTGCTTGTAGACGGCCTCGGCCAGATCGGCACGGGTCAATGTCTGGTTCGCCACGGATGACCTCGCAATCACCGGTTGATTCTGTAGAGCACAAAACAACCCGCTCTCAGACTCAACACTATCTCTCTGAATTCATGACGGTATTCGGGTCAGGGGATGCGGTCAACCCGGAATCGGCACAGAGATCGGCAGGGCATGGCGGCAGGCAATATAGAAGCTGACTTGTCCATGAGCGAACAGGGCACTCTATCCGGACATTGCCTTGAACGCGTGAAGGCCCTTCTCGACCAGAAAGCCGATGAGTATTCCGAAAACACCCGCGAGAGCTGCATTGACGAACCAGTCGATGAACCCGCTCACCGGGCCTGCAAACACAGAAACTGCACTTGCGATGGTCTGGCTTCCATGCTCCAGTCCGGACCAGCCGTAGCCCGCAAGACTGTGGATGATAATCCCGCCGCCAACCCACAGCATCGCAAGCGTGCCGATGATGCTCAAAAGACCAAGCAGGCCGGGCATCGCCTTCACCAGGCCAAGACCGAGCGGCTTCAGTGCTCCGTCCCGTCTGGCCAGCGCGACACCGAAATCATCCGCCTTCACAATGAGGGCGACAGCGCCGTAGACAACTGCCGTTATGCCCAGGCCCACTACCGCCAGAACGACTGCTTGCGTCGTGAAAGAAGCGGTTGCGACGCTGGCCAGCGTGATCGCCATGATCTCGGCGGAGAGGATCAGATCGGTGCGGATGGCGCCTGCGACCTTTTCGTCTTCAAGCGCCCGGCTTTCACTGGCAGCGGACAAAGGCCCAGGCTCCGGCGCCTGGCGCGGAAACGCCATCTCATGCAGCTTTTCGTAACCCTCGAAGCAGAGATAAGCGCCGCCGATCATCAGCAGCGGCGTGATAGCCCAGGGTGCGGCATAATTCAGCAGCAATGCGCCCGGCAGCAGGAAGATGAGCTTGTTCTTCAGCGAGCCCCAGGCGATCTTGCCCACGATGGGCAATTCGCGGTCCGCGGCGAAACCCACGACATAGCGTGGAGTCACTGCGGCATCGTCGATGACAATGCCGGCGGCCTTGCTGCCCGCCTTGACGGCTTGTGCTGCCACATCATCAACGGAGGCGGCAGCCACTTTGGCAATGGCGGCCACGTCATCGAGAAGTGCGAGAAGTCCGCCGCTCAAGCCTGATCTCCGGAACTGAACTGTACCATGCAAATGGAACTAGAAATGAAAACGGAAAGGCATGGCGGATAGATGAGAACATGCGCGCCCCTCACATCCGCACCAGCACGCTCCCCCACGTGAACCCGCCGCCCATGGCCTCCAGCAGCACCAGCTGCCCCTGCCGGATGCGCCCGTCCTTCACCGCCGTGTCCAGCGCCAGCGGGATCGACGCAGCCGAGGTGTTGCCGTGCTGATCTACTGTGATCACCACCTTTTCGGGCGGAATCCCCAGTTTGTGGGCCGAGGCGTCGATGATGCGCTTGTTGGCCTGGTGGGGCACGAACCAGTCGATATCGTTCGAGTTCAGCCCCGTTGCGGCATAGGCCGCCTCGATCACGTCGGTGATCATGCCGACGGCGTGCTTGAAGACTTCCTTGCCCTGCATGCGCAGATGCCCAGTGGTTTTCGTGCTGGAGGGGCCGCCGTCAACATAGAGCTTCTCGCGGTGACGGCCATCAGAGCGCAGATGCGCGGTCAGCACGCCGCGGTCGCTCATATTGCCGGTGCCGATCTGGGCTTCCAGCACCACGGCCCCTGCCCCGTCACCGAAGAGCACGCAGGTCGTGCGGTCTTCCCAGTCGAGGATGCGGGAGAAGGTTTCCGCGCCGATCACCAGAGCGCGCTTGTGCATGCCCGTGATCAGCATCGTGTTGGCCACGCTGACGGCGTACACGAAACCGGAGCACACGGCCTGCAGGTCAAAGGCCGCACCGCGCGTGATGCCGAGGTTGCACTGCACCTGCGTCGCGGTGGAGGGGAAGGTATAATCCGGCGTTGCGGTGGCCAGGATGATGAGATCGATATCTGCCGCCGTCAGGCCTGCGTGGGCAAGTGCAGCTTGTGCCGCTTTCGTAGCCAGGGTCGATGTTGTCTCGCCTTCGCCCGCCACATACCGCTGGCGGATACCGGTGCGCTGCACGATCCATTCATCGGTTGTGTCAATCGTCGCCGCCAGTTCGGCGTTCGTCACGATTCTGGCGGGAAGAGCGCTTCCCGTGCCGCAAACAACAGAGCGAAGCATTCTGGTCTCAGTCCTCGCTGGAGGCCGTTTCAACCGCAGGTGAAGGCGCGGGTGCTGCGGGTGTGCGGTGATAGGCCGTCAATGTGTCCGAAATCTTGGTCATCAGGTCGTGGCGGACCATGTCGTAGCCCATGTCGACGGCGGCTGCGAAGCCCAGCGCGTCCGTGCCGCCATGGCTCTTGATGACGATGCCGTTGAGGCCGAGGAAAACGCCGCCGTTGGCGCGGCGCGGGTCCATCTTTTCCTTCAGGGCCGCAAACGCGCGGCGCGCGAAGAGATAGCCGATTTTTGACATGATGGAGCGGCTCATCGCCACCTTAAGGTATTCGCCGATCTGCTTGGCAGTGCCTTCGGCGGTTTTCAGCGCAATATTGCCGGAGAAACCCTCGGTCACCACCACATCCACGGTGCCCTTGCCGATATCGTCGCCCTCGACGAACCCGGCGTAAGTGAGGCCCGGAACCGGCGTCTCGCGCATGATCTTGCCAGCGGCCTTCACCTCTTCCACACCCTTGATCTCCTCGACGCCCACATTGAGCAGTCCGACGGAGGGGCTTTCGATATCGAACACGATACGCGCCATGGCGGAGCCCATAACCGCGATATCAATGAGGCGTTGCGCATCCGCGCCGATGGACGCGCCAACATCCAGCACGACGGATTCGCCCCGGATCGTCGGCCACAGGCCTGCGATGGCCGGGCGGTCGATGCTGGCCATGGTGCGCAGGCAGAAGGTTGCCATCGCCATCAACGCGCCAGTGTTGCCGGCCGAGACGCAGACATCGGCCTCGCCCTTCTTCACGGCTTCGATGGAGAGCCACATCGAGGATTTCCAGCGTCCCTTGCGCAAGGCCACGCTCGGCTTGTCATCCATCAGCACCACAATATCGCAATGATGGAAGGTGGACGCATCCTTCAGTTTGGGATGCTT
>CAXTUM010000337.1:0-4110 GCA_964247205.1 uncultured Beijerinckiaceae bacterium | reverse complement strand
GCCTCTTATTAAGGCAACGCCCACTAACCTTTTCTTGAAAGTTTCCCGGTATCCAGTGTTGGTCGGGACAAAAATCAAGAAAAGTGCAAGCGATGGTGCGGTCTGTGAAAATTGTGTCGGGCCTGTTCGTTCTTGCCCTTGGTTGCAGTCCCTTTGCCGCGAAACCCGCCCATGCGTTTTTCGACGGTCAGACCGGCGTGATCACGGCACAGATCAAGAATGCCTGCCCGGCCTTTGGCGCCGGCGAGTTCAAGCTCTCCGACAGCATCTCACCACCGGGAAATCTGCCTATGATTGATGTTTTCGAGCATGAAACTGGCGCACGGTGCAGTTGCACGCGATCGCGCACCGACAAGACCCTGCGCTGCGGTCCTACGGCTCCTGCCATGCCGGGGCAACGGGCTGCACGTTCTGGTTGAAGAATTGCCGGTTGACGAATGCGGTTGCGCTGGTCATAGCGACGGCAGGCACATCCGCCTTTTTCCAAGATGATTCACGTGAAGAACCTGATTTGCGCTGCCGCGCTCGCGCTCCTTTGCGCTTCCTGCAATTCCATCACCACCGCCAGCATTAGTGAAAGCCGCGCCGAAGCGCCCATCCGGCAGGCGTGCCCGGCTTTCCGCTCCGGCGATTTCTCCAGCGCCGCTGCCCGCACCTACGGAACCGAGCAGATCACGACTTTCCAGAACGGTTCGAATTTCCAGTGCCGCTGCATTGTGAAATCAGCGGACCAAGCTCCGGTCTGCAATCAGGTCCGGCCCTTTTCCGCAGCGCTTTTGAAAGAGGGCTGAGGCCTTGAAGCGTGTGTGAGCGGCGCGTTTGGGAGACATTTCCCGCAAAACGTCATCTTTCATACTGTCTGCGGTTCCATGGACCCTTGTGCACTGCGGTAATGGTGCTAAACCACGCCAAAGACTCTGCATAATCGCGGGAAATACGTATGTCCGTCCGTCGACTGGCGCCTGAATCGGTGCAGCCGAAATCCTTCGTTTTCACGAAGGAAAACGCTGCCTGGGCCAAGACCATCATTTCGAAGTTTCCGGCAGGACGGCAAGCCTCCGCCGTGATTCCGCTGCTGTGGCGCGCACAGGAGCAGCATGATTACTGGCTGCCCAAGGCCGCGATCGAACAGGTCGGCGTGATGCTGGACATGCCGACGATCCGGGTGCTTGAGATTGCAACATTCTATTCAATGTTTAACCTCGCCCCGGTGGGCAAGCACTTCGTGCAGGTCTGCGGCACGACGCCCTGCCGTCTGCGCGGTGCGGAAAAGATCATCGAAATCTGCAAATCCGAGATCGGCGAAGAGCGCCACGTTTCGGCAGATGGCGCTTTCGCCTGGCTCGAGGTGGAGTGCCTGGGCGCCTGCTGCAATGCGCCGATGGTGCAGATAAACAACGATTTCTACGAGGATCTGGACGAAAAGAATTTCACGAAGCTACTCAAGGACATCCGTGCGGACAAGCCGGTGACAATCGGTTCGCAGATCGGGCGTGTGTCCTCGGAACCGGTCAAGGGCCAGAAGACGCTGAAGGACAAGGCGCTGTATGACGGCTCGGTGGTCGGTGACTGGAAGAAAGCCTTTGATGAGCGTCTGAAGAAGGCTGCGGCGGCGAAAGCGCTTGCGGCAGCCGAGGCGGCAAAGGCCGCTGCCGGTGCACCGGCTGGCCCTCTGGCCGCTACGCCGCAAGTGCCTCAGGCCGTCAATATTCCGCAGCCCAAGGCTGTCGTCGCGACTGTTCCTCCGGTGTCCGTCGTTCCCCAGTCCGCTGCGGTCAAGCCTCCGGCAGCGCTCAAGCCGGCGAAGGCGGAGGTATTCGCGGATGACGGCGGGCCGGAGAAGGCGCCTGCCACGCTCAAGGCGGCGCGCAAGGGTGGCGGCGATGATCTCCAACTGATCTGGGGAGTCGGTCCCAAGATGGAAACGCTGATGCAGTCGCTCGGCTTCTTCCACTTCGATCAGGTTGCAGGCTGGACAGACGAAAACCTGCGCTGGGTGGACCGCAGGCTGGAAGGCTTCAAGGGCCGTGCGCGGCGCGATGACTGGGTCGGTCAGGCGAAGAAGCTTGCCGGCGGCTGGCGTCCGTCGGGCAAGCTCGGCGACAGGCCGGTGAAGTGATATGGTCGGGCATCTGGAGGTCGGATCATGACTGAAGTGACCAACGAACTGATGTACGAAGTGCTCAGACGGGTGCAGGAGCGCCTTGACCGCATCGAGGACAACACACGGGACATGAATGGTCAGTTGCATGCCATCCGCGAGCATATGTCTGGTCAAAGCAAAGATATATCCAATATCTACAACAAGCTCGTCGGCCATGAATTGCGGCTCGAGCGCATTGAGCGACGTCTTGATCTCATTGGCGAACCGGCGGAGTGAACGAAAACCATGCTCGCTGATCGTGATCGTATCTTCACCAATCTCTACGGACATCAGGACGCTGGCCTGAAAGCTGCCATCAAGCGCGGCAACTGGGACGGCACGAAGATGCTGCTGTCCATGGGGCGCGACTGGATCATCGAGGAAATGAAGGCCTCGGCACTCCGCGGGCGCGGCGGCGCGGGATTTCCGACCGGGCTGAAATGGTCGTTCATGCCCAAGGTTGTCACGGACCGTCCGCATTATCTCGTGGTCAATGCGGATGAATCCGAGCCGGGGACGTGCAAGGACCGCGAGATCATGCGGCATGATCCGCATCTGCTGGTCGAGGGCTGCATGATCGCGTCCTTCGCGATGAGCGCCAACGCCTGCTACATCTACATCCGGGGCGAATACATCGCCGAGCGTATCGCGCTGCAGAAGGCCATCGACGAGGCCTACGAGGCCAAGCTCATCGGCAAGGACAACAAGAACGGCTGGCCGTTCGATCTTTATCTCGCGCACGGCGCGGGAGCTTATATCTGCGGCGAGGAAACGGCGCTGCTCGAAAGCCTCGAAGGCAAGAAGGGCATGCCGCGCATGAAGCCGCCATTTCCGGCGAACATGGGCCTTTATGGCTGCCCGACGACCGTGAACAACGTGGAATCCATCGCCGTCGCGGGCACGATCCTGCGGCGCGGTGCGGGCTGGTTCAAGGGCATTGGCACACCTAACAACCACGGCACCAAGCTGTTCTGCATCTCCGGCCACGTGAACACGCCGTGCAATGTGGAAGAGGCATTGGGCCTGACATTCCGCGAACTGATCGACAAGCATTGCGGCGGTGTGCGCGGCGGCTGGGATAATCTCAAGGCTGTCATCCCCGGCGGATCATCCGTGCGCATGGTGCCGGCCGAGCAGATCATCGACACGCCGATGGATTTCGACTCGCTCTCCAAGCTGAAATCCGGCCTGGGCACGGCGGCGGTGATCGTCATGGACAAATCGACGGACATCATCCGCGCCATCGCCCGCATCAGCTATTTCTACAAGCACGAAAGCTGCGGCCAGTGTACGCCATGCCGCGAAGGCACGGGCTGGATGTGGCGTGTGCTGACGCGCATGGCCGAGGGCAGGGCGCAGAAGCGTGAGATCGACATGTTGCTCGATGTGACGAAGCAGGTGGAGGGGCATACGATCTGTGCATTGGGTGACGCAGCGGCTTGGCCGGTGCAGGGCCTGATCAACCATTTCCGCCATGAAATTGAGGCGCGGATTGACCAGTATGCGGCCAATCCGCATGGCGAACCCGCCAAGATGATGATGGCGGCGGAATGAAGACCGGGACGGGGCCACGTTTCGAGGAGTGGGAAGCATGATGACAATCATAGCCAAAGGGGCGGTGCTGACAGCAACGATGCTGCTGGTGGGCTGCAATGCCGGTGGCGGCAATCCATTCTCCAATCCTTTCGGAAGTTCGCAGCGCGTGGCACAGCCGCAGCAACAACTGCCCGTCGTGACGCAACAACCCGCAGCAGGCAGCCGCCCGACCATGCTGATCAATGCCACGCCCAAGCGCGTGCAGGACACAATCATCGCGCGCGCGCAGCGCCGGGGAACGAATATCGTTGGTGCCAGCCCAACCGGTGTGACTCTGGAGGTTCCGCTCAAGCAATCTTCAGCAGTGGTCGAGCAGCAGTGCGGCCCTCACAAAGAAGGCCGAACGGTCCGCGTGTATCTGGAGACGCTGC
>CAXTUM010000336.1:0-4111 GCA_964247205.1 uncultured Beijerinckiaceae bacterium | reverse complement strand
TGCCTCCGATAATGCACTCGCTGGCAATCCCGGCGGCAGGGGCAGCACGCGGTTTTCCACCGCGCCGTCTTCGCTGACCAGAACCACAAGCGCGCGCGTCGGCTCAAGCCGCACGAACTCGATGTGCTTGAGCTGCCGCGCGCCCTTGCTGGTTGTCACCACGGCAGCACCGCGCGACAGGCCAGACAGCATCTGCGAGGCCTGCGCCAGCACATCATCGACGCTTTGTGCACCGCTGGCGGCACTGGACACCTGTCCTTCAATGGCGGCCTGTTCCTGCGGGGTGAGATCACCCACCTGCAGCATGGCATCGACGAAGAAGCGCAAACCCACTTCTGTCGGCAGGCGGCCTGCACTGGTGTGGGGTGAATAGATCAGGCCCAGACCCTCAAGGTCGGCCATCACGTTGCGCACCGAGGCTGGCGAGAGCGCCATGGGGATGATCTTCGACAGGTTGCGCGAGCCCAGCGGCTCGCCGCTCGACAGATAGCCGTCCACAATGCGGCGGAAAATCTCGCGCGAGCGGTCATCAAGCTGCGACAGCAGGCCCGAATCGAAGGTTTTAAGATCGGCTGGTTTCGACATGTGAGTAATGTGGCGTCGAATGAGCGCAACAGCAACCCGGCGGGGATGACAACCACCCCAACAACCCCTAGAACGCGCCATCCCAACACCGGAGTCCCCATGCGTCCATCCAAGCGCAATCCTGATGAAATGCGCAAAGTCAGCCTCGAGCGCGGCGTTGCGCGCTATGCCGAAGGCTCCTGCCTCGTGAAATTCGGCGAAACACACGTGCTGTGCACGGCCTCGATCGAGGAGAAGCCCCCGGCGTGGTTGCGCGGCAAGGGTTCGGGCTGGGTGACGGCGGAATATTCCATGCTGCCGCGCGCCACGCATGAGCGCACAAGGCGCGAATCGACCTCGGGCAAGCAATCCGGACGCACCCAGGAAATCCAGCGCCTGATTGGTCGGTCGCTGCGTGCGGTGGTCGATCTGCAGGCACTGGGTGAGCGTCAGATCACGGTGGATTGCGATGTGCTGCAGGCCGATGGCGGCACGCGCACGGCGTCGATCACCGGGGCATGGGTCGCGCTGCACGATGCGCTGCAATGGATGAACGCCCGCAAGATGCTCGCGGCCAATCCGCTGAAGGACCATGTGGCTGGCGTCTCCTGCGGCATCTATCAGGGCGTGCCTGTGATGGACCTCGATTATGCCGAGGATTCCAACTGCGGAACCGATGCCAACTTCGTCATTACCGGCAAGGGTGGCATCGTGGAGGTGCAGGGCACTGCCGAGGGTGAGCCGTTCAGCGAGGAGCAGTTGATCGCGCTTCTCGGCCTCGCCAAGACGGCGACGGCAAAGCTGGTGGAACTGCAGAAGATGGCAGTGATGTGAGCATGCATCGCGCTCTCACCGGCAAGGTGGTGCTTGCAACCCATAACGCGGGCAAGCTCAAGGAAATGCGCGAGCTGATGGCGCCGTATGGCGTCGAGCTTGTATCTGCGGGTGAGCTTGGCCTGCCCGAGCCCGTTGAGGACGGCACGATGTATGCCGAGAACGCCGCGATCAAGGCGCGGGCGGCAAGCGCGGCGACCGGGCTTCCGGCGTTTTCGGATGATTCAGGACTTTCAGTCGATTTGCTCGATGGCGCACCGGGTCTGTTCACGGCGGACTGGGCCGGGCACCCCCGCAGTTGGGACCGCGCCATGCAGCGGTTGCACGATGAGTTGACGAAGCGCGGACATGCTGTGAACGGGGCAACCGGCAAGTTTGTCTCCGCGCTCTTGATCGCCTGGCCGGACGGCCATGAGGAGCTGTTCGAGGGACGATGTGCCGGCACGCTGGTCTGGCCGCCGCGCGGCAAGGCGGGTTTCGGGTATGACCCGATGTTCGTGCCGGACGGTCACACACGCACGTTCGCAGAGCTTTCGCCCGAGGAAAAGCATGGCGTGCCGCCGCTTGGCACCGGGCTGTCACACCGGGCCAAGGCTTTCATGGCGCTGGCTGCGGCTTGTCTGACGAGCAAGAAATGAGCGAAGCTTTCGGCGTATATGTGCATTGGCCGTTCTGCCTGGCCAAATGCCCGTATTGCGATTTCAACAGCCACGTCCGGCACCAACCTCCGGATCAGAAGCGTTATCTTGATGCTTTTCGTGCGGATATCGCACACCGTGCGAAAATCGCCCAAAAACAGACCGTCTCAAGTGTTTTCTTCGGCGGCGGCACACCATCACTGATGCAGCCCGAGACAGTCGCTGGCATCCTCGATGCCATCGCAGGAGCATGGGGCGTTGCGCCCGGTGCCGAGATCACGCTGGAAGCCAACCCCACCAGCGTCGAGGCCGGGCGCTTTCGAGGCTACCGCGCGGCGGGCGTCAACCGGCTTTCCATCGGCGTGCAGGCCTTGCATGACGGCGACCTCAAGGCACTGGGGCGCATGCACAGCGTCGAGGAAGCCCTCAAGGCGGTGAAGACGGCTGCCAGCATCTTCGAACGCTATTCCTTTGACCTGATTTATGCACGCTCTCCGCAGCAGACGCCTGCACTCTGGCGGGCAGAGCTTGAAACCGCCATCGCCCACGCAGCCGAACATCTGTCGCTGTATCAACTGACGATCGAGCCGGACACGGCCTTCGCGGCGTTGCACCGGGCGGGCAAGCTGCCAATCCCGGACGAGGCTCTGGGACGCGCCCTGTGGGACGTCACGCAGGAGGTAACGGAGAAGCACGGCATGCCGGCTTATGAGATATCGAACCACGCGAAGGCGGGCGCGGAGAGCAGGCACAATCTCGTATACTGGCGCTACCAGGAGTATGCAGGCGTTGGCCCCGGTGCGCATGGGCGGCTGGTGATCGATGGTGAGCGCCGGGCGCAGTCCACGGAGAAATCACCGGAAGCGTGGCTCAAGGCGGTGGAAACCAATGGCCATGGGCTGATCGAGGATGATGCGCTCAATGCAGAGGAACAGGGTGACGAGATGCTGGTGATGGGTCTGCGGCTGCGCGAAGGCATCGACCTTGCGCGCTATCAGGCGCTGTCAGGCCGGACCATCAGCCCCAAACAGGTCGCATTTCTGACAGAGGACGGCCTTGTCGAGGTTATGCCCGATGGCAAGCTGCGTGTGACGTCGGCTGGTTTCCCGGTTCTGGACGCCATCGTGGCTGATCTCGCGGCTTGAAAGGGACAATACCATGGCCAACCGCCTCGTCACGATTACCGGCCTCACGGGGTTCATCGCGGCGCATACGGCGGCGCAATTGCTGTCGCGGGGATACTGCGTGCGGGGAACCGTGCGCTCTGCCGCCAAGGCCTCGGACAATCCCGGAATCAGGTCTCTGCCCGGTGCTGCGGAGCGGCTGGAGATTATTGAGGCAGATCTCCTTGCCGAAGGCGCGTATGATGCAGCGGTGACGGGTGCGCAAACCGTGTTCCACATGGCCAGCCCCTATGTGCTGGAATTCAAGGATGCGCAGAAGGATCTGGTTGATCCAGCCGTGATAGGCACGCTCAATGTGCTGCGGGCATGTGCAAAATCTCCGTCGGTCAAGCGCGTGGTGCTGACGTCATCCATGGCGGCCGTGACGGACGAACCCGATGGCCGCGTGCTGACGGAAAAGGACTGGAACACCAAAAGTTCGCTTGTTCGCAATCCGTACTATTTCTCGAAAAGCGAGGGCGAGCGCGCAGCCTGGGCCTTCATGGAGCGGGAAAAGCCGCATTTCGACCTCGTGGTGATCAATCCTTTCCTCGTCATCGGCCCAAGCCTGACTCCAGCTCTCAACACCTCGAACCAGATCATCGTGGAGGCGCTCACTGGTGTATTCCCCGCAATCATGCAGCTGAACTGGGGCATGGTGGATGTGCGCGATGTGGCACTGGCGCATATCCTCGCGGCAGAGACGCCTGCAGCAGAGGGACGCTATCTCTGCGCCGCCGAGAACATCACCATGCGGCAACTGATCGACATACTGAAGCCAATGGCGAAGCACGGCGACAAATTGCCGACGCGCGCCATCGACTTCTGGCTCGGCTCGTTCATAGGGCGCTTCTTCGCTTTCACACAGCCGCCTGGAGCCGCGAGCTACATGAAGACACATCTGGGGCGCAC
>CAXTUM010000335.1:0-4114 GCA_964247205.1 uncultured Beijerinckiaceae bacterium | reverse complement strand
GATAGCCAACCGCGGCGAGATTGCCTGCCGTGTGATCAAGACTGCAAAGCGGATGGGGATCGCGACAGTTGCTGTCTATTCGGATGCCGACAGGGACGCGGTGCATGTCGCGATGGCCGACGAAGCGGTTCACATCGGCCCGGCATCTGCCGCCGAAAGCTATCTGGTCATCGAAAAGATCATTGCGGCCTGCAAGCAGACAGGCGCGCAGGCTGTGCATCCTGGCTACGGTTTCCTCTCCGAGCGCGAGGCCTTTGCTCGGGCGCTCATGGACAACGGCATCACCTTCATTGGCCCCAATCCGCACGCCATTGCGGCGATGGGCGACAAAATCGAATCCAAGAAAGCCGCCGCTGCTGCGGGCGTTTCGACTGTTCCGGGCTATCTCGGCGTGATCGGGGACGTCGCACATGCCACGAAAATCGCCGATGAAATCGGCTATCCCGTGATGCTCAAGGCCTCGGCCGGCGGCGGTGGCAAGGGCATGCGCATTGCCTGGTCGGCCTCCGAGGTGAAGGAAGGCTTCGAGCGCTCGAAATCGGAAGCGAAATCCTCCTTCGGCGATGACCGGATGTTCGTGGAAAAATTCATCGTCAATCCCCGTCATATCGAGATTCAGGTGCTGGGCGACAAGCATGGCAACGTGATCTACCTCGGCGAACGCGAATGCTCGGTGCAGCGGCGCAACCAGAAGGTGGTCGAGGAAGCGCCATCACCCCTTCTGGATGAAGCCACCCGCCGCAAGATGGGCGAGCAGGCGGTGGCGCTGGCCAAGGCCGTGAACTACGACAGCGCTGGCACCGTGGAATTCGTGGCCGGACAGGACCGCTCGTTCTTCTTCCTCGAGATGAACACGCGTCTGCAGGTCGAGCATCCAGTGACCGAAATGATCACAGGCATCGATCTCGTGGAGCAGATGATCCGCGTGGCTTACGGCGAAAAGCTGCACATTGCCCAGAGTGATGTGAAAATCGAGGGTTGGGCGGTGGAAAGCCGGATCTATGCCGAGGATCCGACACGCAACTTCCTGCCCTCCATCGGCCGCCTCACGACCTACCGTCCGCCTGCCGAAGGCGTGTTCGACGGTGTCACCGTGCGCAATGATACGGGAGTAGAGGAGGGTGGCGAGATCGCGATCCATTACGATCCGATGATCGCCAAGCTGGTGACCCATGCTGCCACGCGGGAAGCGGCTATCGAGGGGCAGGCAAGGGCGCTGGATGCTTTTGCCATCGACGGCATCCGCCATAACATTCCGTTCCTGTCGACGCTAATGAGCCAGCAGCGCTGGCGTTCTGGAAATCTCTCGACGGGCTACATAGCGGAAGAGTTCCCGGAAGGCTTCACCGCGCCAAGGCCCGAAGGCGAGATAGCCGCACGGCTCGCTGCGGTGGCCGCCAGCATCGATCATCTCTTGAACGCGCGCAAACGCGCCATCAGCGGACAACTCCCCCGGCGCACATCCGTCACTTTCGAGCAGGAGCGTGTGGTCCAGTTGGGGAAGGACAGCCATGCGCTCACCATCACCGGCGACCCCGGCGATATCGCGATAACCTTCGGCGGGGCGGCCAAACCTGTCGCGGTCCGCTCGGACTGGCGGCCTGGCCAACCTGTCTGGACCGGAACAGTCGGTGGCGAAACCATTGCCGTTCAGGTTCGCGCGATCCTCAATGGCGTGCGCCTCGCCCACGCCGGGGCCGAGACCGAGGCCCGGGTCTACACGCGGCGTGAGGCGGAACTGGCCGCGTTGATGCCTGAAAAGAAGGCGGCGGACACATCAAAGGTCCTGCTTTGCCCCATGCCTGGTCTCGTGAAGATCATCACCGTGACTGAGGGACAGGAGGTCAAGGCGGGTGATACGCTGGCTATCGTCGAGGCCATGAAGATGGAGAACGTCCTGCGTGCCGAGAAGGATGTCACTGTCAAGGCGCTCAAGGCAAGGCCGGGTGACAGTTTGGCCGTCGACGCTGTCATCATGGAATTCTCCTGATGTCCGCAGCGGCGTAACACCCGCGTTACAGCGGGTTACTATCC
The DNA here is from genome assembly GCA_964247205.1 of uncultured Beijerinckiaceae bacterium. GTDB lineage: Bacteria > Pseudomonadota > Alphaproteobacteria > Rhizobiales > Beijerinckiaceae > JADCCX01. The sequence goes on along the minus strand of CAXTUM010000335.1, from coordinate 2,080 downwards.
CTTAACCATTTCGGGAAAATAGTCAGGTTTGGTTGGGGAACCTGCTGACGATGATTCTCGCCTCGTATTGGACATCACTCCTGCTGGATCCGCGTGGGCGCACCAGCCGTACTGGCTTGTTCGCATCTGCATCGCTGATGCTAGGCATCGAAGCGTTTTTGCTCATGGCCCTTCCAGAACAAGGCGACATTCCTGTCTATCTCTGGCCGATGAAAGCTTTCTCGCTCTGGGTTGGTGTCATCGGTCTGATCAAGCGTCTGCATGACGTAGGCAGGAGCGCGTGGTGGATATTTGCGGGAATGGCCGGGCTGTGCATCTGGTGCGCAATTGTTGCGGCCGTCATCGGCATGATGGCCGGTATCGCAGCTTTCGTGCCGGGCTCCAGTTGGTACACGGCAATGCTCGGGCTGGTCATGTTGCCTGCCATCGGCGTGACGTTCTGGCTGCATCTCGAGCCGGGGGATCCATTTCCCAACAGGTTTGGTCAACCGCCCGAGCTGGCTTCTGGACCAAAACAGGAAACAGCAGCGGCCTGAGTGTTTTGCGATTGTCTGGCCTGACGCCAGTGATCCGCACCTTCAATTATGACAATCTCGACCCCATCTAGTTCGCGTATTGATGGAGTGAGCCATGCTTTCGATGTTGCGTCCTTTGGGTCGCCTGCCTTTCCTCGTGGGTGTAAGCGGGCTGAATATCATCATCCTGTTCGCAGTGGCGGTGAGTCTTGCTTTCCGTCCCACAGGCGCCGGACACTTGGCTGTGCTGATCACCGTCGCGGGTCTGCAATATGTGTGGATGACATTGCATGCCCGCCGGTTCCTGGACGCAGGCCACGGGCCAACCGTGCCCGTCCTCATGTTTCTGCTCTGCCTTGGCGTGTTCGCGATCGGATACCTGACCCTGGCATCGCTCTGGGCCTCTCCCGAGGTGCAACGCGAGGCGTTCCGGACGGCTGGAGGCATCACCGGCAGCGGAGTTGTCGCAGGGCGCGAGGAGACGCTTCAGTTTCTGGTGGATGGGGGGCGCATCATTGCGGCATCCATCGGGCTTGCCGGCGCGGTCGTTCTGAGCGGGTTCATACTGATCGGGCTTGCAATCATGGCTTTCGTCAGCGGGTGTTTCAGCATCATATCAGCTGTCTTGCCGACGGCGCGCGCGGGGCAAATGGCCTCTGTACCGCAATCAGGCGCAGTGAAAATGCCGCTATGAATCCATGCCGCCAGCGGCAAGAAACTTCTCCAGCCAGTGGATATTGTAGTCGCCGTTCTGGATGTCGGGGTTCCGAACAAGAGTACGGAACAGCGGCAGTGTCGTCTCGATGCCGTCGATCACGAATTCATCCAGCGCGCGGCGCAGGCGCATGAGGCATTCGTTGCGCGTCCGGCCATGCACGATGAGCTTGCCGACGAGTGAGTCATAATGCGGCGGGATCGTGTAGCCCTGATACACGGCTGAATCGACGCGTACGCCCAGACCGCCGGGCGGATGGTAATACGATATCATGCCAGGCGAGGGCCGGAATGTTGCGGCATGCTCGGCATTGATCCGGCATTCGATGGCATGGCCCTCGATCAGGATATCCTTCTGAGTAAAGGAAAGCGGTGAGCCCGCCGCCACGCGGATCTGCTCGTTCACGAGATCGATGCCGGTGATCATCTCGGTCACGGGATGCTCGACCTGGATGCGGGTGTTCATCTCGATGAAATAGAATTCGCCATTTTCGTACAGGAACTCGATCGTGCCGGCGCCAAGGTATTGCAGTTCCTGCATCGCTTTGGCGCAAACTCCGCCGATCTTCTCGCGCTCCGCCGCGTTGAGGGCGGGTGAGGGGCCTTCCTCCCAGACTTTCTGGTGGCGGCGCTGCAGCGAGCAGTCGCGCTCGCCCAGATGCACCGCATTTCCGCGGCCATCCCCCATGACCTGGATTTCGATGTGCCGGGGCTTTTCGAGGTACTTCTCGAGATAAACCGCATCATCGCCGAAAGCCGCCTTGGCTTCGGTGCGTGCGGTTTGCAGCGCATCGATCAGATCGGTTTCAGCCCAGGCGACCTTCATGCCGCGCCCGCCGCCGCCGGCCGCT
>CAXTUM010000334.1:0-4121 GCA_964247205.1 uncultured Beijerinckiaceae bacterium | reverse complement strand
CTCGACAACCAGTTCGGCGGCATCGAGATCGCCGACAGCATCATTCATGAGGGGCTGAACGGACAACGCTATCTCGTCATCCACGGCGACCAGTTCGACGCGGTCGTGATGCACGCCAAATGGCTCGCTTACATCGGTGACTGGGCCTACGAGGTCGCGCTTTTCCTCAACAGCCGGATCAACGCCATGCGGCGCAAGCTCGGGCTGACCTACTGGTCATTCTCGGCCTGGGCCAAGCACAAGGTGAAGAAGGCGGTCAATTTCATCAGCGCCTTCGAGGATACGCTCGCCAGCGAGGCGCGTCGTCAGAATGCCGACGGCGTCATCTGCGGACATATCCATCACGCAGTGATCCGCGACATCGGCGGCATCACCTACATGAACTGCGGCGACTGGGTGGAGAGCAGCACCGCACTTGTAGAGCGAATGGACGGCGGATTCGAGATTATCGAATGGACAAAGCGCAAGGCGCTGCTGACGGAAGCTGTGGCCTTCGATCATGGCCATTCGGTGGACTCCGTCCGCAAGCCGAAGCCGATTGCGGCCTGAGCGCCCAGCATGAAACTTCTTATTGCTACAGACGCATGGGAGCCGCAGGTCAACGGCGTCGCCCGCACTCTGCAGGCCACCATCCACGATCTGCGGGGGCGCGGAATTGCGGTCAAGGTTGTTCATCCCGAACTGTTCCGCACCGTCGGTCTGCCGACCTATCCTGATATACGGCTGGCCATGACAACACCGCGGCGGATGCGCTCGGTTCTCGCGGAAGAGCAGCCCGACGCTGTCCATATCGCGACAGAAGGGCCCATCGGCTGGGCCATGCGCAGCGCCTGCGTCTCGCTGGACCAACGCTTCACGACGAGCTATCACACCCGTTTCCCGGAGTATGTCAGCGCCCGCGCGCCCGTGCCGGAGCGCTTGATGTATGCAATGATGCGTCGCTTTCACGCGCCAGCTGCACATGTCCTTGTCTCGACAGAGCGGATGCGGGAGGAGTTGCAGGCGCGCGGCTTTCGCAACCTTGCATTGTGGCCCCGCGGAGTCGATACAGCGCTGTTTCGACCAGATCAGCCTTCGTTTCTCGATCTCCCGCGCCCCATCTTTCTGACGGTCAGCCGCCTTGCAGTGGAGAAGAATATCGAAGCTTTTCTCAGTCTCGATCTGCCTGGTTCGAAGGTCGTCGTGGGTGATGGCCCGCAGGCGGAGGAACTGCGGTTCCGCTTTCCGAAAGCTGTTTTCCTCGGACTGAAGACAGGCCTGGATCTGGCGTCGATCTATGCTGCGGCTGATGTCTTCGTCTTCCCAAGCCTGACCGATACTTATGGCATTGTCATGCTGGAGGCTGCCGCGTCGGGTGTGCCAACGGCTGCGTTTCCGGTTCCCGGCCCGCTCGATGTGCTGGGCGGCACCGGCGCAGCCGCCCTTGACGAAGACCTGCGCAAAGCGTGTCTGGCGGCGTTGCGCATCCCGCGCGAGACCTGCAGGGCATTTGCGATGACCCGGTCCTGGCGTTCTGCCACTGACGCGTTCTTGTCCCTCGTGGAGACAGGCATCGATGCCCGGCTGCCGGATGCAGCCTGATCCCGCCCTTGTCATGAATATGTCATCTGCGGCACTGATGAGCTGACAAAGGAATTTCCGCGTGATGTCTCACCAATTGACCCGACGCCTCGCCGCCGAAGCACTCGGTACGGCGCTGCTGGTCGCAACCGTGGTCGGCTCCGGCATCATGGCGACGATTTTGACAAAGGATGCCGGCCTGCAGTTGCTCGCCAACACGATCCCGACAGGTGCGATCCTTGTCGTGCTGATCACGATCTTCGGGCCGGTTTCCGGCGCTCATTTCAACCCGGCCGTCAGCCTTGTCTTTGCCATCCGCCGCGAGCTGCCTTGGTGCGATCTTGGTCCCTATGTCGCGGCGCAGTGCCTTGGGGGAGTGGCGGGCACGGCGCTCGCCCATCTGATGTTCGGACTGCCGGTGCTGGAGATCGGCACGCAGGTCCGCGCCACGCCGCAGCTCTGGCTGGCGGAGGTGGTAGCAGCCTTCACGCTGGTCATCGCCATCCTCGGGACATTGCGCGCGCGGCCGGAGGCCGTGCCGGTCATCGTCGGCCTGACCATCACGGCGGCCTACTGGTTCACGGCATCCACATCCTTCGCCAACCCCGCCGTGACTCTGGCGCGCGGGTTCACCGCCAGCTTTGCCGGGATCAGGCTGGCTGATGTTCCCATGTTCGCCGTGATGCAGGTGATAGGCGCCTTGATCGGACTCGGCGTCTCGGGGTTCATCTTCGGCCATCAGCAGTTCAAAGAGTGAGAGCCGTACCCGTGAATATCGTCATCCACCACAATCCGGATTGCGGGACCTCCCGCAATGTTCTGATGATCATCGAAGCGGCGGGCTATCAGCCGACTGTCATCGAATATCTCAAGACTGGTTGGACGCGCCCGCAGCTTCAGGGCCTCTTCGCCGCCGCAGGACTGACCCCGCGCAGCGCGCTCAGGACCACGAAATCTCCTGCGGAGACCCTTGGTCTTCTTGATCCGGCGGTCGGTGACGATTTGCTTCTGGAAGCGATGCTCGATCACCCTGTTCTCGTGAACCGGCCCATCGTCTGCACCGCAAAAGGCGTGCGCCTCTGCCGGCCGAGCGAAACCGTGCTCGATCTTCTCGACCGTCTGCCAAATGGCCCGCTGTACAAGGAGGACGGAGCATTGCTGATCGACGCGAAAGGGCGCAGAGTCGGCTGAACAATCGTCGATATTGGCGGTCTTGCGCGACGGACGCGACCCTTGAGCTATTGCTCTTGATGTACAATCGCGGCTCGGATGGCGCTGCCGAAGGCATCCGGATCCTCCAGCATCATGATATGCCCAAGTCCTGGCAGAACGGTGAAACTCCGCGCCTTGGCCTTTACCCAGTCTGGGAGATCCCAACTGGGTAAAGAGCGCTCACCTGCCACCAGATGGACTGGGACCTGATCGAAGACCTTCGCCGCCATATGCAAGTGGGAAGACTTGCCCGTGGTCTCGATAAGGGCTTGGGCCATTGCCCGTACGGTTCCGCCTGTCTGGCGCGACAACCAGTCATTGGCTTTGGCCAGATATTCGGCAGTGGGTCGCACACCAAAGCGCGCCAGCCAGGTTTCTGGCCGTGACCGGAAGCCATCCAGAACTGCGTCAGCTTCGGTCGGCGACATGACGGCTACGGTGGCGGACCAGGCCGCATCCTTCAATGTAAAATTGTTTTCCACGAGGACAAGGCTGGCGATCATATCCGGATAGCGCTCAGCCAATGCCAGGCATACGACCCCGCCGGCAGAGAACCCAACGAGGTGAATGGGCTCGGCACCATACATTGCAATGATTTGCCGATAAAGGTGTGTAGCCTGGCCAGCGATTGTGATGCCTGACGGATCGACTTTGCCATTCGCTGCATAACCCAGCAAGCCGGGCGCCAGGGTTCGGGCAGGTGCTAGTGCCGCTTGGAGATCGGCGGCCTGCAATGTCCCGATCAGTCCATGCACAAGGACGATTGGCGCGGAAAAACTGCTCGGCTGCTTCCTGATTGCAAACTCGGCTTTCATGGCGTGCTGTCCGAAACGATGGCAACGCAATCGATTTCGATATCGAAGGCGCCGGGCCATGATGGGACGCAGATGAAAATGCGTGCGGGATGATCACGGGGAAAGTACCGGGTATAGACGGCATTGATTGCAGCAAACGCCTCGACCGACGTGCAGTAGACATTGCATTTAACGACATGATCGAGATCGCTGCCCGCGGCTTCCAGGCAAAGCTGCATCTGGCGCAGCACGATATCGGTCTGGGTCTCAATATCCGCACTTGCAATCTGGCCGGTCGCCGCGTCGAACGGTGGCAACCCAGACACGTAGACCATATCTCCGCAGCGCACCACCGGCGATACAGGCGCCTTCCAGTTCTCTAGCCAGCTGGACAATGGCTCGACGCGTATGATTTCTTTTAGCATGGATGCGGAATCCTCCCGATGAGGATGCCACACTGCCCGTTATTCGATAATCAATGCTTCGGTGAAGGCCGAAGCCTTCGCAAGGTCTCTCAGGCTGCAAGACATTGGCAAGATTTCGACCGAAAATTAA
>CAXTUM010000333.1:0-4126 GCA_964247205.1 uncultured Beijerinckiaceae bacterium | reverse complement strand
CATGGACGAGAGGCCGATCAGTGCTCCGTCTGCATCCCGGCATATCAGAGCGCTGCCAGGGACACCGCTGGCACGCGCCGCGTGCAATCCCATGGGCAAAGCGTGCGGATTGGCGACAGGTGAATCCTCCAGCGCCATCGCCTCGTCCGGGACCGCATCACTGAACTGGACCGTCAATGCCTCAGACATGCGCCAGATTCCGTCGCGATGCCAGCATCAGCGCTCCGATATGGACATCGAAGCCCAGCCGGTTCCGGACCTCGCGCGCCACAATCAGCGACGCCGCGAAATAGCCGAGAGCCGTGGCGATGGCCGCGCCGATGCCGCCATAGAGCGGGATCAGCGCCACGCCGAAGCCGAAGTTCATAACAAAGGCCCAGGCATAGGCATAGGCGCAGGCGATCTGGTTGTCGGTCATCACAAGCAATTGCTCCGCAGGCCCCACGGCAGCCCGCGCCAGCAGACCCGCCAGCAGGATGATTGTGATGGTTGATCCGCCCTCGAAGCCCTTGCCAAAAGCCATGAGGAACAGGGGAGACGCCGCCGCCATCAGCAGAGCAGCACCGACCGAAGGCAGGAATGTCCAGCGCGTGGTCCGCGCGGCATACGCCACAAGACCCGCATGATCACCCGCTGCATGGAGCGCGCTGAAATGGTGACCGCTGGCCCAGGTCAGGCCGTGATGCACGAAGGCGACGAGCGCCACAAGCCGCGCAGCCGCGCTGTAGGCCCCGACCGTCGCGTCATCGCTGAACACGGAGAGCAGCACGAGATCGGTGGACGTCATCAGCATGAATGCGCCGTCGATCAGCATCACGGGCAGGCCGGTCATGATCCAGCGCTGGCGCTCTTCCAGCACAGGGCCTTTGGGCAGAACGGTTGACACCTTGCGCCGTACCAGAACGAGAAGCACGAAGGACGAGAGCCATGTCGCGCCGACCAGCGCCATGACGGCCAGTGTCGCATCCGCTTCCACACCGCGCAGCCACGCTCCCAGAAAGATCAGCGGCACGATGAGCGGTCGCAGCACGAAGGCGATGCCATAGGCCAGCACTTTCCACGCTTTCGCCAGCGCGATGCCTTCGATCACATCCAGCATGACAAGCGCAGGCACCGTGAGCATGGCCAGACAGGTTGCGGTAGCTACGGCAGGCGAGAGAAGATGACTCGCGAGATGCGCCATAGTGCATCCCGCAGCGGCGAAAACACTGCCAATGACGAAAGGGGCCCATGAGGCGAACCGGACAAGGCCGCGCAACCGCGCCTGATCGCCTGCCGCTTCATATTCCGGCCAGAAGCGCTGCGGCATGGCGACAAGACCCAGTGTGGCAAAGCCTGCCACCAGCAGCATCATCGTGCTCGCCGTGGCATAAATGCCGAATTCCGCTGCGCCCATCACACGGGCGAACAGCACCTGCGTCAGGAAAACGAGACCGGCGTTGATGACGCGCGAGCCGACACCGGCGAGCGCCATGATCCGCGTCTCGCTCTCCATCGCTTCACGGGGTTTGTCCTCAGCCTGCATCGCCCAAGGGGTATCACGGCGACCTTAAGGAACCGTGGCTTTTCAGCCCTGATGCGCTTCCGGGTTCACCATCCGGATCGGCTGGCCCGCGAGAAATGCTTCAACATTCTCAAGGCTTTCACCATAGAACTGCTGGAACACTGCCGCCGTGGAATAGCCCAGATGCGGCGTGAGGATGACATTCGGAGCATGACGCAGCGGATGATCGGCGGGCAGGGGCTCCTGATCAAACACGTCAAGCCCCGCCAGAAGCCGCCCGGTGTGAAGCGCCGCCAGCAGCGCCTTTCCATCCACGAGCGGCCCCCGCGACGTGTTCACCAGAATCGCGCCGGGTTTCATCATCGCGAGATCATCCGTCCCGACAATGCCGCGCGAACGGTCGGACAGGACCAAGTGCAGTGAAACAGCATCGGATTGCCGGAAGAGCTCTTCCTTGCTCACCCGCGTGCAACCTGCCGCAACGGCGGTTTCATCCGTTAGGTTCTGGCTCCACGCCACAACATTCATGCCGAAAGCCCGGCCATAGCCCGCCACGCGGCTGCCCAATCGACCCAGACCGACGATACCCAGTGTCCTTCCGGCGAGGCTGTAGCCCATGCCCAGGCCATCGTGCCACCCACCGTTCTTCATCGTGGCATCGGCTTCCGGAATACGGCGTGCACAGGCCAGGATGAGACCGAAAGCCAGTTCGGATGTAGCAGGAGTCACGCGGTCACCTGCCGTGTTGCAGATCAGAATGTTGTGCCGGGTACAGGCTGCAATATCAAGCGTCTGGGCCCGTGCGCCGGTCAGCGCGATCATCCTGAGATCGGGCAGTTTCGCCAGCAGGGAAGCCGTGAAGGCTGTGCGCTCGCGCATCGGAACCACGATCCGGACGCCTTTCAGCGCCTCAGCCGCAGCATCATCTGAAGCAAACGGCTCACGCAGGATGATGACCTCGGCACGCCCGTTCAGGCGGCTCCAGTCAGCGGAAGCCTCAGCAACACTCTGGCTGTCGTCGAGAATGGCGACTTTGGGCAGGCTCATAGGTTTGTCTCCTGTCAGTCCGGCTTGATCTGGTTCTCGCGGACGACATCGCCCCAGGTGTTCATCTCGTTCTCGTAGAACTTGCGGAACTCCTCCGGTCCATCCAGCCTCATGACAACCTGCTGGGTTTCCACCAGCGCTTTCGCCACCTTCTCGTCCCGGAAGCTGGCGCGCAGTTCAGTCACCATCCGGTCGACTATAGGCTTTGGCGTGCCTCCCGGCGCGAAGACTCCCCACCAGGCATTCGCCGTGAAATCCTTGAATCCGGCCTCGATCATGGTCTGGGTGTCTGGCAGTATTCCCAATCGCGTTTCGCCGGTCTGCAGCAGCGGCCGCAGATTTCCAGCCGCGAGCTGCGATGCCATATTGGCGACCGAGGTGATCACGAAATCGATATGCCCGCCTACGGCATCATTCAGGGCGGGTCCGCCGCCGCGATACGGAAGGTGCCGCACCTTGAAGCCTCCCTTCTTCTGCAGGAGCGTCATTGTCAGGTGGCCAAGACTCCCGTTGCCGATGGTGCCGTATGTGAGGCTGTCGGGATTCGCTTTTGATGCCGCGATGACATCTGCGAAGGTCTTGAAGGGCCGCGAAGGGTGGCAGGCCACCACCATGGGGGCAGTACCGACGAGAAGCACCGGATCGAGATCCTTCTTCGCATCGAAGCTGAGCGGCATGAGGCTGGGGATCACTGCATGGCTGTCGAAGACAAAGAGCCAGTTGAGGCCGTCCGGCGGGGATTTCGCCACAACGGTCGCCCCGATGCTGGAAGCGCCGCCAGCGCGGTTCTCGACGATGATCGTCGTGCCGAGCCGCTGCTGAACTCCGGGCTGCACGATGCGGGCCACCGCATCGGTGGACCCGCCGGCGGGAAACGGCACGGTGAAGCGGATGGTCTGCCCCTGCGGCCAGGGTGTCTGGGCCAGAGCGCTGGCGGCGAAGGGAGCGAGCGCTCCTGACGCGAGCAAGGCGCGGCGGGTCATCTGGGTCATGGTTTTTCTCCCGGCGGAATCTGTCTGAAGCCGATCTTCACCTGTAAGGCGATATAGCGAAATGCCGGACGCAGATAGCCTGATTTACTTCACAATAAGCAGGGCGGGATCACCGGCGGAATCAAACTGCCAAAAATGCCGTTGCAGCCCGTCAGCGGGCGTGCTCAATTCATGACTGTCGTCATCGGCCTGTCACAGAGGCATGGCGAGGGAAACCTCGGACATGCCCGGCAGTCACCTGAAGCCGGACGATCCGGAGGAAAATTACCATGCTGAAAAAGCTTTCACTCGCGTTTGCCCTGTCGGTGAGCGCCACAGCCGCCATGACCTCGTCGGTTCTGGCGCAGACGGAAATCCAGTGGTGGCACGCCATGACCGGCGCCAACAATGACGTGGTCAACAATCTGGCGGCAGAATTCAACGCCTCGCAGAAGGATTACAAGGTCGTCGTCGCCTACAAGGGCTCCTACCCCGACACGCTGAACGCCGGCATCGCCGCTTTCCGTGCCGGCAATGCGCCCCATATCCTGCAGGTTTTCGAGGTCGGCACCGCATCGATGATGGGCGCTGGCAAGGCGATCAA
>CAXTUM010000332.1:0-4128 GCA_964247205.1 uncultured Beijerinckiaceae bacterium | reverse complement strand
CGCTGGCAGGGGAAGAGCGGATTCTGTTTGATCAGGATCTGGCGTATGTTGCGGAAGAATCAGCGAAGATCAGGCGGAAGGGGGCGGATGAATGATCCTCGGTGTCATCCTGGCAGGCGGCCGCGCCACGCGCATGGGCGGCGGCGACAAGGGTCTGAAGCGCATCGGCGGGGAGTTGATGCTCACCCGCGTCATCAACCGCGTCGGCCCCCAGGTCGAGCGGCTCATTATCAACGCCAACGGCGACCCCGAGCGTTTCATCGATTTCGACATGCCGGTGATTCCTGATGATCTGCCCGATTTGCCGGGGCCATTGGCCGGCATTCTCGCCGCCATGGAATTTGCGGCGGAGATGACCTCGGCCAACTTCGTTCTGTCCGTCGCGGCGGATTGTCCGTTCCTGCCGCATGATCTGTGCCCGCGGCTTCTGGCCCTGCAAAAGCTGCATGAATCGCGCATTTCTTTCGCCCGGTCCGGCGGCTTCGCGCAGCCGACAATCGCGCTGTGGGATACATCTCTGCGCCACGACCTGCGCAAGGCGCTGGAGGAGGGCCTGCGCAAGATCGACATCTTCACGGGCAGATATCCGACGACCAGCGTCGATTGGCCGGTGACGCCTTACGATCCCTTCTTCAACGCCAATACGCCGGATGATTTGGCTCTCGCGGAAAGCATCGCAGCACGCTATGCGGATGCCTGAAGGCGGGTGGCATGAACCATCGTCACAATCCATGTCCCGCGAAAAGACGGGACCAAATGAGGGAATAAACCATGACAGACCGCCGCCGTTTCCTGCTTGGCCTTGCGGGCGGAGCCACCGCTTTCGCCATGCCGTCCATTGCACGCGCGCAGACCGCAGCGCCGCAGAAATTTCCCCAGCCCGCGCTGCCCTATGAGTACACCGCGCTGTCACCGACAATCGGGGCGCAGACGGTTGAACTGCACTTCGTGCGCCATCACGGCGTGCAATACGGCAACGTCAACCGCCTGATCGTGGGCCGCCGCTACGAGGGCATGACCTCGGTCGCGCAAATCCTGCAGCAATCCTCGCTGGTTCCCGCCGATGCCGCGATCTTCAACAACGCCGGACAGGCCTATAACCACGATCTCTACTGGTCGCAGTTCAAGCCCGGCGGCGCGAAGGAGCCTTCCGGCGCTCTCAAGGCGAAGATCGACAGCGATCTCGGCGGTCTCGACAAGATGAAGACAGACCTGATCGCGCTCAGCACCGGCATCTTCGGCTCGGGCTGGGGCTGGGTCGCGCAGGACCCGGCGGGCAAGCTGGTGCTGATGGCGACGGCCAACGGCGACAACCCCATCACCAAGAACCACATTGCATTGCTCGGCGTGGATGTCTGGGAGCATGCCTATTATCTGGATTACCAGAACCGCCGGGCCGACCACGTGAAGGCTGTGATCGATACGCTGGTCAACTGGAGCGTGGTGGGCGAGCGGCTGAAGGTGTGATCGCTCTTCCCTCTCCCGCTTGCGGGAGAGGGTGGCGAGGCGAAGCCGAGACGGGTGAGGGCCTGGGACCTCCCGGCCTGCCCTCATCCGTCACTTCGTGACACCTTCTCCCGCAAGCGGGAGAAGGAAGGCGCTAGCCCCGCATTTCGGTAGTGAACACCTTCTGTGCCACGACCCACGCGCCATCCAGCTTCACGAAGCAAAGCAGATCCGTGAAATAGCGTGGCGGCATCTGGCATTTCACCTTCACATGGGCGAGCGTGGAGCTGATGAGGTCAATTGTCAGAATCTGGTCATCGCGGACCATTCCCTGCGCTTTCGGCGAGGGACGGTTACGCACGGCGTCAAGCCATTCGTCACGCGGCACGATCTTGAGATCATTCTCGGAGACCTGGGTTAGCGCCGAAGACGGCAGAAAGACCGACGCGATCTTGTCTGCATCGCCGTCGTAAAGTCCGTCGAAATAGTTTTGCGTCGCTTGCCGGATGGCGGCGATCTCTGCATTGGCGTTCATCGTCAAACCCCCAGCATCAGCTTCAGGTTCTGCACTGCAGCGCCTGAAGCCCCCTTGCCTAGATTGTCCAGTTTCGCCACCAGCAGGGCCTGCCGGTGCTTCTCGTTGGCGTAAACACGCAGTTCCATGGTGTTCGTGCCGTTCAGGCTTTCAGGCTCCAGCTTGCCGCCCTCGGCTTTCAAGGCGTCGGCATCAATCACTTTCACGAACTCTGCGCCGCGATAATGCTTGGCCAGAGCTGCCGAAAGATCAGCGCCGGATGGCTTGCCCGGCAGCGCATCCAGATGCAGCGGCACGCTGACCAGCATGCCCTGCCGGAAATTGCCGACGGAAGGCACGAAAATGGGCCGCGTCGTGAGGCCGGTGTATTTCATCGTTTCCGGCACATGCTTGTGTTCGAGGCCCAGCGCATAGAGCTCGAAGGCGGGCGAGGTTCCGGCCTCATGGCCCTCGATCATGCTCCTGCCGCCTCCCGAATAACCTGAAACTGCGTTGATGCTGACCGGGAACGTCGCCGGGACAAGCCCGGAATCCACCAGCGGCCGCAGCAGCGCGATGGCGCAGGTCGAATAGCAGCCGGGGTTGGACACCTTTTGCGCTTTGCGAATGGCATCAGCGATACCCGGCGCCAGTTCCGCGAATCCGAAGGTCCAGCCTTCCGCAACCCGGTGTGCGGTGGAGGCATCGAGAATGCGCGGTGCATCCCGGCCAAGCTCTGCCGCCAGGGCGGTGGCTTCCCTTGCATGCTCATCATGCAGGCACAGAATGATGAGATCAGCCGCAGCCATCATGGCCTTGCGCGCACCGGCATCCTTGCGCATCGCCGGATCGATGCTGATGACGTTGACGGAAGTCATCCCCGCCAGCCGGTCGCGGATCTGCAAGCCGGTGGTACCCGCTTCGCCGTCGATGAAAATGGCGGGCTTTGTGCCTTTGAGTTTGAACTGGGCAGGGGAAGGCATCTGGTTCATTGAATGGTCCTCGTGAAGCTGGAAAGCATAGCGCGGGACAATAAAAAACCGCGCTGGTATGGCGCGGTCATGACGATGTTCTGGCGAACAGACGTGACGTTACGCGCCTTTGGGGCTCGGGGTCAGTCGTCGGGCGCGGGTTGGTGTCGTATTCATGGATTTGCGATGACAGATCATGGTGCGGGTGTCAAGAATCGGATGTCCGCTCCGCGCGATCCTCATCCTTCACTTGATTCCCCAGAACCGGAATCTCAATTGCATCTCCCCAGTCCAGACGCTTGTATTGTCTGAACAATTGCTTCTGGCGGCTGGGGGCCGTCACCTGCCGCAGGCCATCTGCCCCACAGACACCCAGCGTAATCCCGGGTTTGGTCTCCACCGGCCTTGCCACGATCCGGTGGCTCATCCGCGCTTCTGGCCTCTGCCGGGTCAATACGAGATAAGCATAAGGTTCGTCCTCGAACGGCCTGTCGCCGCCTTTCAGCAGCCGGTGATCACGGCTGCGCTGCACGCGGGCGAAGAACCGGCACCATGTGTCACCGGTCATGGGGCAGGGCGCTTCATGGGTGCAGGGGGACGCGACATGGGCCCCCTGATCGATAAGGATCGTCCGCGCGGCTTTCAGACGTCTGAACCCGTCCGGCGTTCCCGGCTCCACCAGAACAAGAGCCTGCCGTGAGGCTGTCCAAAGCGTATCGATAAGCCTGGACTGCACTGGGCCGTCAAGCTCCGCCAGCACATAGCCAGCGACCACCAGATCGGCTGGCGGCAGCACCGCATCCCGTGCGATATCCTGATCTGCAAAGCTGAGTTTCTGACCGGCAAAAGCCGCTCTGGCCAGCGTCCGGGCGAGATCAAGGAAAGGGCCGTTCCGGTCGAGCATTGTAATCTGTTCAAGCCCCGAAAAGACTTGCGTCGCGGCAAAGCTGGCGGTTCCCGGCCCGCAGCCGACGTCCAGCAGGCTGCGCGGCAGAAAGCCCGGCATCACCTCAGCCAGCTGTTCAAGCGCTTTCAGCGCTGCCGCATATGTCGCGGGCATGCGCGCCAGCGCATAAGCCAGGGCATCATCAGCCGAGAGCAGCGACTGACTGGAATTCCGCCTAGCCTGATAGGTCGCAGTGATCTGCTGGGATCGTTGGGCGAGATCAGCACGTCCGCGCCCCTCCGCCAGCCCGT